>JBGTCM010000506.1:0-5308 GCA_041748795.1 Pyrinomonadaceae bacterium | reverse complement strand
AGCCGAGCTTCTGAGAAAGCAACGCTGACTTAACGCACAGATGGAAGCATCCTCCTTTATCTCAACCGGCGCATTCGCGTTGCTGGGGCTGGGACTGATATTCGGCCTTAAGCATGCGATGGAAGTGGACCACGTTGTCGCGGTCTCGACGATCGTGAGCGAACATCGCAACCTGTTCCGGGCCACGCTCGTCGGCGCTATTTGGGGGTTAGGGCATACTTTCTCCCTCGTAATAGTCGGAGCTCTGGTTCTGATCTTTCGTATTGCGATTCCGCCCGCTTTGGCAAACTGGTTAGAGTTTGGCGTCGCTTTAATGATTATTGCGCTCGGCGGGCTGGCAGTCTGGCGTGCATTTCGGCGGCGGGCCGATGTTCACGTGCACCGGCATAGTCACGACGGCCATTCACATGCGCACATACATTTCCACGAACACGGCACGGAGCACAATCGCGTTATCTCAAAGGCAGCCTCACATTCACACGCGATTTCACAAGTAGGTTTCAAGCCACTCCTTGTCGGCGCCATGCACGGCCTGGCCGGCTCCGCGGCGTTGACCCTTCTGATACTCACGAAGATTCAGTCGGCGTCATTGGGATTAATCTACCTGATGCTATTCGGAGTCGGCTCCACTATAGGAATGCTCTTGATGTCTGGTTTGATTGGACTCCCGTTTGCGCTGAGTGCGCGGCGGCTAAGTGGGGTCAATTCCGGACTGCAAACAGTCGCCGGCGTAATCAGCATTGCATTTGGGTTTTGGTATGCGTATGCGACCGGCGTAAAGAGTCCATGGTGACCCCTTTGCTGTTACAGAACCGAGCGCGGTTGCGCCGGATCCAAAAGGCCGCTTGAGTATCAAATCAGGGAAGGAATTATCGAGCGCTTTCTGACGCGAGGTTAATCAGGCATCCGGGGCTCGGTTCTGTAACTGTCGCTTGACCGGTTTTAACCCCCACTAATCACACGAACAAACACGAAGTTCGTTAGTGTAATTTCGTATGATTCGTGGATCGTATTCCTGGATTCACTGAAACAAACAGGTATAAAAGCACCAGGGCATACCAATTCGTGCCCGCTTGACTGTGCCGAAGTATCCAGCCTACTGTTTTAGCCACAATGGGATCACGCACAATCGTCGTTGGAGACATCCACGGTTGTTACGATGAACTCGTCGACTTGCTCGATAAGGTTCATTTTAACGACGAAGACCGGCTCATTTGTGTCGGCGACCTGATAACCAAGGGACCGAAGAACAGGGAAGTACTTGAGCGCTTCATGTCTGAGAAACAGTTTTCCGCCGTGCTCGGGAATCACGATCTTGCTTTGCGTCGTCGTTGGAACGGGGAAAAAATCAAGTTGAAGGATTCTCAGAAACCAACGCACAAGGAATTGAAGAAAGAGAAGCAGCAGTTTCTTCCATATCTCAACTCGCTTCCGTTCACGATTGATTTGGGAACGCATTTGGTCGTGCATGCCGGGCTTCGACCGGGCGTTACACTTCCTTCCCAAACCACGGAAGACATGACGGAGCTACGGACATTGGGCGAGGACCGCGCCAGTCGCAAAGGCACTCCCTGGTACGATGTTTACGACGGCGACAAAATTGTGCTGTTTGGCCACTGGCCGGCCTCCGAGCCCCGATTGGGAAAAAAGGCCATCGGTCTGGACACCGGCTGTGTTTACGGGCACCAACTTACCGGCTACGTTGTCGAGGCCGAAGAATTCGTGGCGGTTCCCGCACGGCGGGCTTACGATCCGACGTGACGTTGTTACAATTTCCTTACAAACTTCGCGTTAATGTTTGAAAGGACCTAAAGAGTTGTTTGGGCGGTTATTCGCCTAACGATAGATCCCAAATAAGCATGGCAGAATCAGAAAAAGAACTTACTTCGCGTTCAGAAAGTGAAGCTTTGGCGCCGGACGCGGCCAAAGGTAAACACTTCCTTGCCTGGTCAGTCTTTAACCGGGATTTAGGCCAGCTTGAATTCTTCCGGCGGGTACTCGAAGAAGCGACAGACGAATCTTTACCGTTGCTGGAGCGTCTGAAGTTTATCTCTGTCTTTCAAAGCAACCTCGATGAATTCTTTATGGTCCGAGTTTCCGGGTTGAAGGAAATGTTGGACATCAAGGACTTTCCCCCGATGCCGGGCGAGCTGACGCCGGTCGAACAATTGAAAGTCATACATGAGCGGGCACTGCCGCTCGTCGAAACCCAGGTCACCTGCTTGCGCGACCATGTGATGCCTGAACTCGCCAAACATGGTGTAGTGATCGCGCGGCATGAATCGCTCTCGCCGAAAGAGAAAAACGCGCTCAATCAATACTTCATGACGAATGTGTTTCGCGTGTTGACCCCGCTCGCGGTTGACCCGGCCCATCCGTTTCCGCACATTGCTAACCTGAGTCTCAACATCGGCTTGACCGTGGAAACGGAATCCATACCCGGCGAGGAGATTACAATTGGAAGCGCGCCGCGGTTCGTCAGGATCAAGGTGCCGCCTGTGGTGCCGCGCCTGGTTCCGGTCGGCGACGGTGGTCAAAAGTTTGTCCTGCTCGAGGAATTGATAGAGGCCAATCTCCATTCAATCTTCCCGCGAATGCGCTTGAGCAAGGCCCACATGTTTCGCGTCACGCGCGACGCCGACGTGGAAATTCGAGACGATAAAGCGGCCGATCTTCTGAACCTGATCAAGGAATCTTTGCGAGAACGCCGGTTTGGCCAACCAGTACGCCTCGAGGTTTCCTCGACGATGCCCAAGTCCATGGTCCAATACCTGACCAAGTCGCTTAATCTCGAGGCTGATGATGTTTACGTAATAGATGGAATCCTCGGGGTGGGTGACTTGATGGAGCTTTACGGTCTGGACAGACCGGATCTTCGGGACAAACCAATTCGGATGACCGTGCCTGCGCCTCTCGGTAACAAACGGCAGATTTTCGAGTCGATCAAGAAGCAGGACATTCTGCTTCATCATCCATACACTGACTACGCGTCAGTTACAGACTTCATAGAAGCCGCCGCAAAAGATCCTAAGGTGCTGGCAATCAAAATTTGTCTATACCGGACCGGCAAGAACTCTCCTATACCGCAAGCGCTAATCGATGCCAGCGAGCGTGGCAAACAGGTCACCGCGGTAGTCGAAATCAAAGCCCGCTTCGACGAGTCGAACAACATTGAATGGGCAGCGCGGCTCGTCGAAGCTGGAGTGCACGTGGTTTACGGTTTGGTAAACCTGAAGACACACAGCAAGGTCGCTCTGGTAATACGTCGTGAATCACATGGACTGCAAACTTACGTTCACGTCGCCACAGGTAATTACAACCCGACAACCTCGAAGGTCTATACAGATCTCGGTCTGCTTACTGCCGACCACGAAATCGGAGACGACGCTACGGACTTGTTCAACTTCATCACGGGTTTTTCGAGACAGAGGGAATACACACGTTTGCTGGTGGCGCCGGTGAACTTGCGCGATCGTATGCTGAATTTGATTGCGCGCGAGACTGGGCATGCGCAAGCGGGCCGTCCGGCCCACATCATGGCCAAGATCAACCGTTTGACCGACCTGGAAATAATTGACGCGCTTTACAAGGCTTCGCAAAACGGCGTCAAGATCGATTTGATAGTCCGCGGCTCGTGTATGTTGCGTCCTGGAGTTGCAGGGCTATCTGAGACGATCCATGTGAGGAGTATCGTCGGCCAATTGCTCGAGCACAGCCGTATCTTTTACTTCTCCAATGGCGGAGAAGAGGATGTTTACATCGGCTCAGCTGATTGGATGACTCGCAATTTGGATCGGCGCGTCGAAGTTGTAACGCCAATCCTCGATGCCAATCTGAAGCGCTACGTGAAAGACGTCATCTTAGCTGCATATCTGAAAGACAATGTTAAAGCTCGCATTTTGAATGCCGACGGTTTTTACGAGCGCGTACCAATGACAGCGGAAGACGCACCGTTCAACAGTCAATTGCACTTTGAAGGCGGCATTAGCCTGTAGTTCTTTTCGAGACGAAAAGGAGTCGCGCGCGATGAACAAAGCAACTGTTCGCCTGTTGGTCATATTCCTTGCCGTTTTGGTAGGCAGCGCTTTGCTCGTCTATCTCGTCCTTGAGCGGTCTTCACGCGTTCGGACTGACGCCAATCCTCCGGCGGCGGCGACTCCGAGTCCAGGTTCGACGGCCGTTGTTGAAAGCAACCGGGAGGGACAGGGTAACAATGTACTCTCCCAATTATTCGGAATAGATTCGGATACCCCAGCCGATCCCAACGCGGCGGCAGACACCGTGGTTCCCGGGCGCATTTTTCTCAGGTTTCTAATCGGGGCTCTTCTCTCGGCACTCCTCGCCTTTCGTTGGCGGCGTAACTTCTCGATCACAAAGCGCAATCCCTACGTAGCCCAAACCCAGATTCTGCTGGCAGTGGTGGCAGCTGCGATGATGATGGTTGTCGGCGATAGCGCCGCCCGAGCTTTCGGCATTTTTGCCGCCGCTTCGCTTGTTCGTTTTCGCACCAACGTGCGCGACCCCAAAGAAACGACCGTCCTTTTGATTTGTCTGGGCGTCGGTCTGGCTTGCGGTGTGGGCCGTATAGACATGGCCCTCATACTTACTTTCTTTACGTTGGTCACACTCTGGATCCTGGAACATTTTGAATCAGGACAGATATTTCGCACGATGGAAGTAAGTGTGGGGACGCGCCGGGTTGATCAGACGCTCGCAGGTTTAAAGAGCATCTTCTCCAGACAGGGGCTCAATTCCGAACTACGTCAGCTCGATCGCGAAGACGCTGAAGGGGAAGGCGGAAAGATTGTGTACGAACTGATCCTGGGTAGCACAGTAGACACTGACAAGCTGACCGAGGAAATACTCGCTGAAGACGGTGAAAACGTTTCCAGCTTGCAGTGGGACCAGAAGAAGAGCACGACCTATATTTACCGGTAGGACAACATCCGCAGATTACGCAGATTCAAAAGCAAAGGGTAGAAGTAGAGCTTTTGGCGCGGCGTTTGGATCAAAGAAATCTGTGTAATCTGCGGATAGTTGCCGTTATGACAAAGAAAAGGCCACCCAGAAATTGGGTGGCCTTTGACATTAGAATCAATTGGACTTTACTGCTTTTCCTGAGTGCGGACCGTGCTCTCGACCGTTGCCGGTGCGGCAGTCGGAGTAGTTGTAGTCTGCATCTGGTCGTAATAGTCCTTCACAAAATCCTTGAAGGCGCCGTGTCCCCAACTGGTGTAGAAGTCGAATTTCTTCATTTCTTTGTACACCTGGTCAAAGTTCCAGTTGTAGAACTTGTAACGATAAACGG
>JBGTCM010000505.1:0-5720 GCA_041748795.1 Pyrinomonadaceae bacterium | reverse complement strand
GTAGTTCAGAGTTCAACCTTCAGGGTGTGCTTTTGGCCGGCCCACGCAAGCTGAAGCTTGAACTCTGAACTACGCGCCCCTGACTTTGGACATTGGACTTTGGACCAGTTTGGACCAGTTTTACGCCGGCCGGCGGAGATAAGAACGGAGTGGCGGCGGAGTAGCTTTGCGCATCAGGGAGGCTTTCGCCTTCCACTCCATTGAACGGCTCAGCTCGACCAGAAATTTCGTTTCGCCTGACTCGAGCACGGCGACTGGCTCACCGTTGTAGTAGAGAATGCGGTTTGAGGTAAACGCAGTTATTCGTCCGCCCGGCGTAATGATACCGACCAGATTCAAAGGATCCGCGGCGCTGACGGAAATCATGCTCTCAAGCGCATCGCCTGAAGAGCTCTGAGCCGGTGGCGTACCGACAGCGAGCGAACCCGGCGCCGACTCGATGAACGTCGGTGAGCGGAAACCAAAGTCAACGGCTCCGGTTCGGGCGCGACGAATTGCCCGCATCATACCTACCGCGTCCGGAAGCGCAAACTGCTCACCTGAAATTCCCCCAACAAATCGTCCGCCACGAATCTCGCCGCGTGCTTCCAAACGATGATAGACCCTGAGTAACACACGCCATGGCAAAGCAATGCCTTCGCGCTCGAGCAAACGTTTGAAAACAACACCGTAGCGCTTGAGCAGGATGCGCGCGATTTCTTCGGCGGCCTGCGCGTCGGTCGCGCTATCTCGACCAGTCGAGGTTTTGTCGCGACCGCTCTGATTCCCAGGTGAGACAGACAGGAATGTCTGTCCTACCCGGTTGAGTAGCGACCAGCGGCCGGCGCTGGACATCGCATAGACCGGCTGGCGATGTTTTCGTTTTGCAGCAGCCTGAGTCTTTCGACTTGCCGGCGTCAGCAGCGCACGCAGTCCGGCGAAGCTGTCCGAAATAACCAGACCGTTCGCAACCAAATCACCCAGCGCTTCCTCAACCTGGCTGCGTAGAAGTTTTGTGCCCTCGACGATGTCTGTAAAGAAGGATGCACCGCGCGTGGACAGGTAATCGTGTACCGCCTGTGTAGTCGTCGAGAATTCGAGTTCGCTAAGCGTGGGCTGTGGAAACACCGAACTCCAGATCGCTAAATTCTTTCGTTGCAACAGCGCGATTGGCGTGTTGCGGACCGGCGCTGCGCCGCGTGCTTTCTCAACCCCGTTTTCAGAAGTCGAAGCGGCCGAACGCACCGGCGGCGTCAACCTGGCCCATACAACCTCACCCGACAAACATAACGCGTCGAGCCACGCAGGATCGTATTCCGCGAGTCGGCCCGGCAGCAGCTCACCTTCCCACGCAGCAGCCGGCGCTTCAAAGCCTTCTAGCTGCTCAATGATCGCGCGCACACTCTCCGGCCCTTCCATCTGATGTTCGGGCGCCAGCTTTTGCCAGGCCAGAAGGTAACGAAGGAAGTCGGCAGTTGAGACAGGTTCGATCTCCTGCCTCAGACGGTTCAACGTGTAGCTATGAATGCGCGCCAGGAGACGGCGAGCGGACCATTCGGTGGCCTCTAAGCCAGGTGTGAACTTGCCGCGAATTACAAAACCCTCCGCCTCAAGTTTGAGCAAGCCGGCTTCAACCTCAGCATTGCTGAGCGCCATCGACTTTGCCAGGCTCTCAACCGTCACCGGGCCGAGGCCTTCCAACCGCCCACGCAGAACCTCGACCATGGCGTCTTCAAACGACCAATTCTTCTCTCCAAAACTGGCTGGAGCTACGATGGGTGGACTCAGCGCCGGTGATGGATAGATGGCTTCAATCTGCGGCAGCCGTTCAGCGGCGACCCAGAGTCTCAGGTCATTCATTGGGCTCGTGATCGCCTCTACCGAATCCACGCCCTCCCTAACGGTTGGGCTACTGCCCCTTACGCCAGCGTCAAAGTGAAGCACCGCGGCGCGGCGATCATTTTGCAGTTCCGTGAGAAACGCTTGCCACTCAGCGCCTTCCTCAGCCGTCACAAATCCCAACTCCACTAACGCATCATGCAGCTCATCAGGGTTCTCTACTCGCGGCCAGGCCTCATCGCGCACACGATCGATGGCTCCCTGATCGAGCTTGCCCATGTCAGATGCGGTTTGCGGGTCGAGCCAGCGACGCTGAAAGACAGCCCGCGTGCGCCGCTCTTCGAGAGGCGCATCGTCGAGATAAGCATAGGGCCGAGCGTTCAGTATCTCCTGGGCCAACGGTGATGCCTCGATCACGTCGCGGGCAAACAGGTTCTTCTCGTTCCGCTCGATCGCCGACAGTAGCTTTTCAAGGGCGGCGACATCCATTGCCTCTTCCAGGCAATCCTTGACCGTTTGGTCAACTAACGGATGTTGCGGAATCTCCCGCGCGCCCGCCGGCAGGTTCTCGAAACAAGCGACTTGATCGGGGAAGATTGCCGTCAACAAGTCTTCGGCATCCATACGTTGTAGTTGTGCCGGAATCTTTTTGCCGCCGCGGCGACGCAGCACAGCCAACGAACGCGTGACGTTCCAGCGCCAGCGAATGTTCCACATCGGCGCGTCAAGCAATGCCTGACACAGAACCTGGCGAACTCCCTTGGAGTTTAAATAATGAAAGACATCCTCGAGCGGAAAACTATGGGTTGGACCAAGCGAGAGTACGATGGCATCTTCTGTGGCTGCAGCTTGTAACTCAAAATTAAACTTGACGCAGAAGCGCTTGCGCAGCGCCAGACCCCAGGCGCGATTGAGGCGGCTGCCAAAGGGCGAATGCACCACAAGCTGCATGCTGCCGCTGTCGTCAAAGAACCGTTCCAAAACCAGATTGTCCTGCGACGGCATCACGCCGAGGACAGCCTTGGCGCCGGCCAGATACTCGACGATTTGTTCTGCTGCGGCTTGCGAGATGCCGACCTCGTCAGTCAGATACTTAATTGCAGGCTCAAGATTTAGCGATTGGGTCAGACTGCGATCGCTATTTGGCTCGGAATCGTCGACAACCTGAACCTGCAACACCTCGACTCTGTTCGCCACTTCTTCACGCAAGCGCGATACAGACACTGACAACTCGTGCGTACGCGCAGGTGCTTCGCCGAGCCAGAAGGGAATCGACGGTGGTTGTCCGGCAGCATCCTCAACTCGAACCTTTCCCTGTTCAACCCGCAACACGCGCCAGGAAGTGTTTCCGAGTTGGAAGATGTCGCCTTGCAAACTCTCGATCGCAAAGTCTTCGTTGACTGAGCCAATCACGAGGTCGCTCGGCTCGAGGACCACTGCGTAATCTGCCGTATCAGGAATCGCCCCGCCGGATGTAATCGCCGACAAGCGGGCATTTCGCCGCCCGCGTATGCGTTGATTGACGGCATCGTGATGGAGATAAGCTGAACGACGACCTCGCTTCGTCGAAAAGCCTTCGGCAAGCATTCTGATCACTTCGTCAAACTTCGAACGTTCAAGATTTCGATATGGATAGGCTCGGCGGACCATTTCGAATAGATCAGCTTCGCTCCACTCTTCGGGCGCGGACGCAGCCACAATTTGCTGCGCGAGAATATCCAGGGGCTGTTCGGGCAGCTCGAGCCGATCGAGTTCGCCCCGGCGAACAGCGTCGATAATTGCCGCACACTCAACCAGTTCGTCTCGCGAGAGTGGAAATATTCTGCCTTTGGGAAAGCCTGCAACAGTGTGATTCGAACGCCCAACACGCTGTAGAACGCTGGCTATCGAGCGCGTTGAGCCGAGTTGGCAGACCAGATTGACGTCGCCGATATCGATTCCCAGTTCAAGGGAGGCGGTGGCAACCAGGGCGCTCAGCTCACCGGCCTTCAGTCTCTGTTCAGCAGCGAGACGCTGTTCGCGCGCGAGGCTGCCATGATGTGCGGCAATATTTTCATCGCCGATCCGTGAACCGAGATGACGCGCCACGCGTTCGGCCAGCCGGCGCGTATTCACGAAAACCAGCGTCGTTTTGTGTTGGCGAATTAGTTGGGCGATACGATCGTAGACTTCCTCCCAAACTTCGCCGGACATCACAGCCTGCAAAGGCGAGTCTGGAAGTTCAATAGCAAGGTCAAGCCGGCGCGTGTGACCGCTGTCGACGATGGTGCAGTCTGGCGTGCCGTCGCTTTTTACGTTTGCCGTGCCCACAAGGAAACGTGCGACTTCCTCGATAGGGCGTTGGGTGGCGGAGAGACCTATGCGAACGAGCCCGGGGTGTTGGGTGTTGGATGAAGGGTGTAGGGAAGAAGCGTCTTCTAAAGAAACCACTTGTCCTTCCCGGTACTGTCGGATGAGTTGCTCGAGGCGTTCCATCGACAGCGCCAAATGAGAGCCGCGTTTGTCACCGACAACAGCGTGGATTTCATCCAGAATCAAAGTGCGCGTCGTCTGCAACATGCGACGGCCGCCTTCGCTGGTCAAAAGAATGTATAGCGATTCGGGAGTAGTGACGACAATGTGAGGCGGACGTTTGGTCATCGCCGTACGCTCAGAAGCCGGTGTGTCTCCGGTGCGCACAAGCGTGCGAATGTTGACCTCAGGTAGCCCCAGCGCGCGCAGTTCTTCCTCGATGCCTGCCAGCGGGATTTGCAGATTGCGTTGGATGTCGTTGCTGAGCGCTTTTAGCGGGGAAACGTAAACCACATGCGTGTTGTTTTCGAGTTTGCCCTCGACGCCCAGCCGCACAAGGTCATCGATCGCGGCCAAAAAAGCGGCCAGAGTCTTACCGGAACCGGTGGGCGCCGCAATCAGAGTATTGCGATGTGCTTTGATAGCCGGCCAGGCTTGTTCCTGCGGCTCAGTGGCCGAAGGAAAACTCTTCGTAAACCAGCGCGCTACTGCTGGATGAAAAATTTCGAGGTTCATGGGTTGAAAAATTATAACCCACGAGACCGGGAATTGCACACATGAAACACTGGCCTAACGACGAAAGGCAAGTCCAAAGTCCAAAGTCCAATGTCCAAAGTCCAATGTCCAAAGTCCGGGCGTATAGTTCAGAGTTCAACCTTCAGGTTGTGCTTTTCGCCGGCCCACGCAAGCTAAAGTTTGAACTCTGAACTACCCGCCCGGACATTGGACATTGGACATTGGACATTGGACTTTGGACATTCTTAGCTTTCGCACGCCGCTTTGAGCTGATCGAGCGCATGTGCCCACGCGGCCCTGAGGCCATCCGCTTCAGCACGCGTCTGAATCCGTGTGTGGTTTACCAACAAACCTGTCTTACCTTTTCCTGTGTCCTGAAACTGCACGTCCACTTGCGTCGGCGCCGAGAGCTCGGAGTTTTCAAACGTCATGCGGATGTCTTTGTTTTGTCGTACACGCAGAAATGTACCCTTGTCGCCGTCCTTGTTTTCAAAAGATCCGCCGTCTTTAACTTCGGCTTTCGTGCCGCCGCCAAACCACTTGCTCAAATCCGCGCCCGTTGACCACGCTTTGAAAACATCCGCAGGTGGAGCGGCGATCGTCTTGGTGGCACAAACGAAATAGCCCTCAAACAAGCCGTCCTTTTTGCGAACATCGTGATGCTTCTCATACTCGACGGCGATCGTCGCGCACCACCACGGATCAAGTTTCTGTTCATAAAGCCGATTGTTAATTTCGCGCCGGCCCAGCTTCAAACCTTCAGCTTTGTCCAGTTCAGTGAACCACTGATCGAGTGTCTTTCCCGTCGCCGCTTTTGCAGCTTCATTTGTTACAGGATGTTCTGACTTGAATGCGTGCTTCATTTGTTTGCTCCT
>JBGTCM010000504.1:0-3077 GCA_041748795.1 Pyrinomonadaceae bacterium | reverse complement strand
GCTAAGAGCTAATTCAGTACCACCTCGCGGTATCGGGTGGGTTTCTTCATTGCCAATTGCCAATTTTCGATTGCCAATTTCCTTAGACAAACAGCCAATCGGCATTTGGCAACCCGCACTCGCACGCTGACTTTCGTTGCCCCAGGGCCTCTGGGATCCGGCGCTACCGCGCTCGGTTCAGTAATGCCGGCGTCGTTAACTCCCAGGACACGTTCTCCGTCAAAAACAAAACGGTCGCGAATCCTTTTCAGGTTCGCGACCGGATTTGAAAACCTTTGCGTTAGCGTTTAAGTCAGATGGCCTTCGCTGCAAACATTCTCCCCGGTCGCGTCCCAACAACAGACGCAACAAGCGCAGGAGCAACAAATGCAGTAACAAGTCTTCGACATTTCGTTTTCGCTAACTAGTGAAAGGGACTATAGAAAGTCGCCTGACCTCTGTCAAGCCAACCTGTAGGACAGGCATTCCTGCCTGTCGGAGTTTCCTGGGGGCCCGTTTCGCTTACACGAAAATCTTGCGAACGTCAGACAGGCAGGAATGCCTGTCCTACTGTCACTCAGCCTTGCCCATTTGCCAAAGCATGAATGCATAGTCCAGCGCGACTTCCCGGAGGTAATCATACCGTCCGGAAGAGCCGCCGTGGCCTGCTCCCATATTCGTCTTCAGCAACAAAGGATTATTGTCCGTCTTCATCTCACGCAGCCGGGCCACCATTTTGGCGCCTTCCCAGTAAGGCACCTGACTGTCGTTGAGTGACACCTTCACCAGCATCGCCGGATAATCCTTCTTACCGATGTTGTCGTAAGGCGAATACGTCTTCATGTAGTCGTAAGCCGCCTTTTCGTTCGGGTTACCCCACTCGATGTATTCACTGGTCGTCAGCGGCAAGCTGGCATCAAGCATCGTATTCAGCACGTCCACAAAAGGCACCTGCGACACGACTGCTTTGAAAAGATCCGGACGCAGATTGCTGACGGCGCCCATCAGCAGTCCACCGGCGCTGCCGCCCTGAATCACCAACCGGTCACTTGACGTGTATTTGTTTTTCACCAAATGCTCGGCGCTGGCGATGAAGTCGGTAAACGTATTCATCTTCTTCATCATGCGCCCTTGCTCGCGCCACTCCTCGCCCAGCTCACCGCCGCCGCGAATGTGTGCGATTGCATAAACAACCCCACGGTCAAGCAGGCTGAGCCGGTTGGAGTTGAACGTAGGAGACATTGAGGCTCCATAGGAACCGTAGCCGTAAAGCAATGCCGGCGCTGAGCCGTCGAGCTTGGTGCCCACGCGATAAACGATCGACATCGGAATCCTGGTGCCGTCAGACGCGGTCGCGAAGATGCGCTCCGACTTATAATTCGTTCTGCTGAACCCACCCGGCACTTCCAACTCTTTCAGGAGGGTCGTCTTCCGGGTGTTCATATCGTAGTCAAAAACGGAATCCGGCGTGACCAGCGACTCGTAGTTGTAACGCACTACCGGTGTTGAGAATTCCCGGTTTTGAGCGAGCTGTACCGAATAAACGGGTTCAGGAAACCCGATCCGGTGCATCTTGTTTGTTTTGAAATCGTGAACTTCGATTTGCTCCAGACCCTTTTCCCACTCCGACAGGACCAGGTGGTTGGCAAACAAATCGAGATCGGCAATCTTCACTGCCGGACGATGAGCAACGAGCTCCTTCCAGTTTGCCGGGCCGGGGTTCGAGACAGGTGCGGTGACGATTCGAAAATTTTTCGCGCCCTTGTTTGTACGGATGTAAAAAAGGCCGTCGCGGTGATCGACGTTGTATTCGTGATCCGGTTCGCGTGCGCTGATTATCTTGAGCTCAGCCGTCGGCGTCGCCGCCGGCACATAGCGATATTCGGTTGAAGTCTTGCTTTCGGATCCCACGAAGATAATGGACTTATCTCTCGATCGGTAAGACAAAAGGTCGAACAGCTCGTCCTTGTCTTCGTAAATCAAATCCGTCTTGCCACTACCCAACACATGGCGGAAGAATTTGTCTGAACGCTTTGTGACTGCGTCTTCAGTGGTAAAAAAGATGGTCTTGTTGTCACTGGCCCAGGAAACGTTACCAACCCGTTCAAACGTTTCCGGCAGAAGCTTGCCCGAGCGCAGGTCTTTAATCTGAAGTTTGTACTGACGGTAGCCGGTCGTGTCGGTTGAATAGACCAGCAGGTTGCCGTCATCGCTTGGTACCAGGCCTCGGATGCTGAAAAACTTGAAGCCTTTCGCCAACTCATTCTGATCGAGCAGTATCTCTTCCTTCCCCTCGGGGCCGCCTTTTTTGCGCGCGTAAATTGGATACTGTTTGCCCTGCTCGGTTCGCGAGTAATAAAAATAACCGCCTTGGCGGTAAGGCACTGTCACGTCGGTCTCTTTGATATGCCCAACCATTTCTTTGTATAGCTTTTCCTGAAGAGGCGCGGTCGGCTTCAAGACTGAGTCGGCGTAAACGTTCTCTGCCTCGAGATGCGCAATCACTTCCGGGTTCGATTTTTCCCGCAGCCAGAAGTAATCGTCGATCATCGTGTAGTCGTGAATTTTCGTAGTCTTACTTTTCTTTGGTGTCATGGGTGGTTGAAGTTTTGGTCCATTTCCGTCGGCCTGGGCGAAGCCATCGCTGCTAACCGCAACGATGGTAGCGAGAACCATGAATACAATTGCTGTTAGGGTCGTAAGTCTTTTCATATGGGGCCTTCTTTGGATCAAAGTTTGAACGAACCGGCTCCTCGGAGGGGAGCTGGTCGGCTGCGTGTGGAGTTTGTTGTGACGGCGCACGGCCATCAATCATGGACCGTTCAACCGCGGGGCGGGTCGCCCCAACCGGATCCTTTGTACTTTCCGTTTTCAACAATGCACGGCACAGTCGGATCACCGCCCGATAACGCAAGCATTTCTACGCGGTGCGCCTGATCTGTTTGAGCGTCATAATCTGTAAATGGTATGCCCTTGGAATTGTAGTAGTCCCGCGCCTGCTGGCAGTAAGGACAACCTGGTTTTGTATAGATAACTAGCGACAAATCCCACCTCCGTATAGGGTGTAGTTTAGCAATCTCTTCGCGAAGATGCGAAGC
>JBGTCM010000503.1:0-3446 GCA_041748795.1 Pyrinomonadaceae bacterium | reverse complement strand
TCAGCAGCAGCTCGCCGAGTACGGAATGATCGCCTCGATGAGTCGCAAAGGCAATTGCTGGGACAACGCGCCGAGCGAAAGCTTCTTCAACAGTTTGAAGAACGAGCGCGTGCATGGGAGTCGCTACGACACCCGTGACGCCGCGCGCGCCGACGTGTTCGAATACATCGAAGTTTTCTACAATCGCATTCGTCGTCACACATCAATCGGTGGTATCAGTCCGGTATCGTTCTACGAAACATGGTTACGCCGTCATTCAGCGATGATGCGGGCGGCTTACTGTAATGGGCTGCTCGTTGGTGCCCGAAACACCGATGGAAGGTCATTTTGAGCTCAACGTCGAGAGCTATCGGCGCAAGAAGGCGACCAGCGACAAGCAGACTCGGCGCGACAACGACAAGGAAAAGGCCAAGCCTCCGCGGCAAACAGCAGGGACTGAATGACCTGGCGCCTCAGTTAGTCAGTTAGTAAGGACCCTCGTTTTTCTGTCTAAACCAACTGAGCCACCGGTGTCCACCCACGCCGGTTCGACGCGGCTCCTCGCCTCCGCAGCTTTACTCGCGCGACGCGAATGGCCTTGAAACTAGCCTGGGGAAGACCGCTCAGACCGTCGCTGTCCGAGGTACTCGTCCAGGGAAGCGAAGGTACGTAGGACAATCTGATCTAACTCTTCAGTTAGTTGGGCCGTACGAATACGAAGAGTTTCGTACGTAGCTTTTTCAAAACGGGTCGACAACTGCAGAAGCTGAGTGGCGCCGACGCTTGCCGAACCACCCTTGAGCGCATGAGCGGCGTCCTTAACGAGTTCATATTTTCTCTGAACCAAAGCATCCACTATTTGGCGTTGCAGTCGCTCCGTGTCCGCTCGAAATCCGCGTAATAGTCGATCAACAAACGTTGGATCAGGTGAAAGACGGCCTAGATCTTCTAGGACATCAGAGTCGAACGTCGGCACATCCACGATCGTTAGTGATGGACGATTTTCGCGCGCGACAAAGGATGGACGAGCCGCGCCCCGCTCGCTGTCTACCGCAAGATGGCGCTCAATGGCATTTAGCAACAGCGACGCTCGAAGCGGTTTGGGCATAAATTCTGCCGCCCCGGCACGATTGCATTCGTCGATCGCCTCAGTTGTCACATTTGCCGACAACATGAGGATTGGGATCGGATATGGTGTGGTGAAGCGATAGAGCTTTAGCGCCTCGATGCCAGAAACCAAAGGCATTGAAAGATCGAATAGGGCCAAATCAAATCCGCCTCTTTCAAGCAGATCCAACGCCTTCTCGCCGTTTTCAACAATGGTTACCTGATGCCCACCACTCTCCAGTATCAGTTGTGCCACACGTTGATTCGTCGCATTGTCTTCTGCAACGAGAATCCGCGCACCGCGCAGTTTGTGCACACTCGCTTGTTGACCAGCCGCAAGGACGTGAGCAGTACTTACTAATCGTCCGTTCTGTGCAAGCTCTTCAGAAAGGTCCATTTGCTGATTTTCCGTACGGAGGAGCGGAACTTCCACCCAGAAGACTGATCCTCTGCCCACAGTACTCTCGAGTCCGATTGTGCCACCCATCAGCATCACTAAATGACGGGCAATCGTGGTACCGAGGCCTGTTCCCCCGTACATGCGTGTTATGGAATCGTCAGCCTGCGTAAACGGTTCGAAAATCTGAGACTGCTTATCAATCGAAATCCCGACACCGGTGTCTCGAACCTCCATTCGAATCATTGGTCGGTCTGAATCACCGCAAGAGAAGGCTCGTAACGACACTTCTCCTTGTTCAGTAAACTTGACAGCGTTCGCCAAGAGGTTGAGGACGACCTGACGAAGGTGATGCGCATCGCCGATGAACCATCCAGATAAAGTCGGCTGAATGTCGACGGATAGTGAAAGACCTTTGTACCGCGCTTGAGGAAGAATGACCTTGACCGTAGCAGGCAGCATTCTGGTAAGCTCAAACGGACGACTTTCGATGGCTATTCGGCCGGCTTCGATCTTCGCCATATCCAGGACGTCTTCGATTTGCGCGAGAAGCAAATGGGCCGATGTTGTCATCGTTTCTACGATCTCTTGCTGCGACTCTGAAAGTGGCGTTTCTCGAAGTACATCCGCCATTGCTATTACACCATTTAGTGGCGTGCGCATTTCATGGCTCATGTTTGCGAGGAACCGCCCCTTGGCTCGGTTCGCCTCATCCGCCTTGCGCTTGGCCTCAGTAATCCGCTGAGCTAGAACTCCCACATAGAAAGGCAAGACGATCGAGGCAACTAATAGCCCGATCGAAAGAGATAGATGTGTTCTCCAGTACTCGGACAGCGCGATGACCAAGCAGAATCCAATGATTGACAATGCTTGCGAGGCATGCAGATACGCGCGGCCGTATCGAAATCCATTCCCAAATGTCACAAACAAGTACACGCCGACAATGATCGCACCTGCCTCGTTCATCTGAATCATGCAGTAAGTCGTTACGCTGTTGTCGGCGAGCATGCCGAGTAGGCGTCGTAACACCGAAGTGCCACCTACAGCTATGATGCGAAAGAGAAGGGCGAGACCGAATACCACTGTCGCGATCGCGACCCAGATGACCTCAGCTTCGTTTCTATCTATTTGCCCGTCGCGGTTCGCCGTGAATACCAAGTACGCAAGGACGAGCGCTACAATCGTTACGCGAAGCGATCCTTGCTCTACCTCCGGTCGCTCAACGCGGGCGACGCGCTCTCGCCAGCCGCTACGGGCGAGCCATCCATCAATCAACTGAGACACTGTTCGCACGATGAGTTTATGTGGGCGAGTTGCTTGCGTTATGTGTTGTGGGTTTGCCCCAACGGGTGGTTTGTTGCGCATTTATGAACTTAACGATTGAGAGACAGAACCACGCATACGTTGTTTGTGAAAGGCATTTTGCCCGAGAGACCGAAAAGCAAGAACTATACCGGTGATGTGCGACTAAGCCAACAAGGGAGATCCCAGCTCTGCCGGGCTGGCGGTGATAATCTGACATTTCAGGGAGTCCATTAACGAAACTTCAAATCGCGGGCCCTCAAGCACACGAGAGCAATTCGCGATGGGACGAAGAAGTAATTCCGGAATGGCCGTAGTGCGCCGTGCGTCGGGCAACTGGTAATGTGATGCAGATCTTCGATCAGCGCAGCGGGAGAGCGTTAGTTCTCAAGAACTTGGGGCCGCGACAGCGGCCGGTTCGAGCCGCTTCGAGCGTACTTACTGAGTTCTCTTTGGCCCTTGGCTCGAATCACTTGCCGCCCCTCAATCTTCCAATGGCTCGCAGCGATGAAGCTCCTTATCCCCATCAAACGCGTCGTCGATTTCAACGTCAAGGTTCGTGTCAAGCCGGACGGCTCCGCAGTAGAAACCGCCAACGTCAAGATGTCGATGAACCCGTTCGACGAGATTGCGGTCGAGGAGGCGGTTCGCTTGAAGGAGA
>JBGTCM010000502.1:0-26305 GCA_041748795.1 Pyrinomonadaceae bacterium | reverse complement strand
CTTGCGACGTGACGACATTGCCAGGTTCGGGCGTTTGAAGGTCATCGCGTCAATGCAGCCTTATCATGCTATTGACGATGGCCGCTGGGCTGAGAAACGGATTGGACACGAAAGGGCGAAGACAACATACGCCTTTCGTTCTCTGTTGGACGCGGGCGCAATGTTGGCTTTCGGCACAGACTGGACTGTGGCGCCGCTGGATCCGATGTTAACGATTTACGCGGCGGTCACGCGCCGCACACTTGACGGCAAGAATCCCAACGGCTGGATTCCTGAGCAGAAGATAAGTGTTGAAGAGGCGATCCGCGCCTATACGGTCGGCTCTGCTTATGCTGAGTTTCAGGAAGGCGTTAAGGGCTCCCTCAGTCCCGGTAAGCTTGCCGACATGGTCATCCTGTCGCGCGATATATTTAGGATTGCTCCCAATGAAATCGAGAACACGAAGGTTGTGTTGACCATCATGGACGGACGTGTTGTTTACGAAGACCGCAAATAGAGTTTGTAGCTGAAGAAAATTAATAGTCCCACCGCCGCCGCTGCACTCGCAACTTTGGCTTGATACCATTCAACATTCGACAGCAACCAGATAATTAAACCCAGAGAGAGGATCGCAATCGCGGTCCCTGCCGGCAAGCGAAATGCTTCCCGCGGGACGTCGCTTTTTCGTCTTAAGACTGGCAGAGACGCGCAGGTGGCAGCGTAAGTCACCAGCCGTGCGATTGCGCTTATCGTTAACGCGGCGACAAAGGAGGTGTTGAGCGCGAAGGTCATCATTAGCGCGGCTGTCAAGAGAATCGCTACGTGCGGCGTTGAAAAGCGTCGATGGACTTTCGCGAGGATTGACGGCAACTGTCGCTGCTCGGCCATTGCGAAAGGAATGCGCGAGCCGGATAACAGAATGATGTTGAGATTGCCCGTAATCGAAATAATGGCGCCGGCCGAGATGATGATGCCTCCCGCCATGCCGAGGAAACGAGTGCCGGCATCGGCGAGCGGCTTCTTGGACTGCGCCAGCTCCGGCAGCGTGCCAATGCAGACAACCTGGACCAGGATGTAGGTCAACGCGACCACACCCATCGCAATTATCAGAGCGCGAGGCAAGTATCGCTGCGGATTCTTAATTTCGCCGGCTGGGATGGTAGCCATTTCAAAACCGGTGAAGGCGTAAATCAAAACCAATACCGATTGCGAAAACTTGGCCGTCGTTGGCGCGGGGCCGAGGGCGAAGGCCTGAGGACTCAGAAAAAAGAGACCGATGGCGATGAAGATTAACAGCGGGATTAGCTTGCCAATGGTGAAGAAGTTGCTGACGATAGCCGCTTGCTTGACCCCAAGAAGATTAATAGTGGCTAACACACTGACGATTAGGACAATGACAAATGCTCGCCAGAACGGATTTGCTGCCGCGGGCCAAAAATAACTAAGGTAAATGACCAGCAGGTTGCTGTTGGCCGCGAACGCGGTCAGTCGTGCCAGCCAGATCAACCAGCCGACCCCAAATCCCGCTGTTTCTCCAAACGCTTCCCGCGCGTAAAGGTAGGGGCCACCGGTTTGATCGAAACGACTGCCGACTTCTGCAAAGCAGAGGATGATAAGTGTGACAACGAGCGCACAGACTATGAAAGCGATAAGGCTGTACGACCCGATCTTGGAGAAGACTTCTGAGGGCAGCCCGAAGATGCCGGCGCCAATAATTCCATTGATCGTGATCGCCACGAGGTCCCACCGCCGGATACCTCGTATGAGTCCTTCTTCGGCTACGCTTTTCATCGCGTTGCCTTATAATCGAATTCGATCGCTTAAACAATCAAATTCCAATCTGGCGCTTTTCAAATCATGATCAGACACACATCAAAACTATTTGCCGCCTGCTTCGCCGTTTTCATTTACGTCACACCCATTCAACCACAAACCCCGGTTAAGATTCCGGCCTCGCAAACTCTTCAGGTCGTGGTAGATGAGGCCGCCAGGTCAACGTTAGCGAAGTTTGCTGAAAAGAAGCTGGAGGGAAACCAGCTTTCGATCACGCTGATCAACCTGCGCGACCTCGCGCATCCGACAATGGCAAGTTATCGGGGTAACGAAAGAATTTACCCCGCTAGCGTCGTCAAATTATTTTTCTTCGTCGCGGCCCATCGCTGGTTGGAAGATAAGAAGATCGAGGACACGGCAGAGTTGCGCCGTGCCTTGAAGGACATGATTGTCGATTCTTCCAACGAGGCAACGCATTACATCGTCGACGTGGTCACGCATACGACCAGTGGTTATGAACTGCCGGCAAAGGAAATGAAGGAGTGGCAACACAAACGAGATGCAGTTAACCGATATTTTTCTTCGCTAGGTTATACAAACATCAATGTCAATCAGAAGACGCATTGTGAAGACGCCTATGGCCGCGAGCGTGTTTCACGCGAACCAAACGGCGCTAATCGTAATAAGCTCACTACCGATGCGACGGCGCGCTTGATGATGGAGGTTGCGACCCTCAAGGCTGTTACACCTGTTCGAAGTGCTCAGATGATGGGGCTTCTTAAAAGGGATCCGAGCAGGAAGACTTCGGACACCGATAGTCAGGATACGGGATTTTCCGGTTCGGCACTTCCATCTGGAACAAAGTACTGGGCCAAGGCAGGTTGGACGAGCACTACCCGGCATGACGCTGCCTATATTGAATTACCCAGCGGCGAGAAATTTGTGCTCGTTGTCTTCACCGAAGGTCATGCGAATGAACGAGAGATTATTCCGACTGTGGTGCGTTTGGTGATCGACGGGATCAAGAACTTTAAGTGACGGCTTCGGCTTTGTCGATGGTATGACTCAGGGAGGATCTCGTTTGAGTGCCATGGGCAAATAAAGCTTGTCGGTTTCGTTTAGAAGTGGAGTTGTCCGCGGCCCTACGCGGGGCACAAGTGCCCATCTAAACTGCCGGACCCACGACCTAACGGCGTAAAGCGACGACCTAAACGGCGTCAGCGACGACGAGCAGGGAACTTATCCTTCACAAGCGTGTCTAAGAAACCCAGGTAGCAAGTAAGTTGTTCGGTTTGCTTAGGACTCGCCGGAGGATGCCATCATGGCTGGTACTGTAACTAATAAGCCCTTCATCAACGTTACGCCTTTAATCGATGTGCTCCTGGTCATGCTAATCATTTTCATGGTGGCCGCGCCGTTGCGGCCTCATCGATTTGCCGCAAAGCTACCTTCTCAACCAGACGATCGCGTTCTTCCACCGGACCCCAAAACTTTGGTGGTTACAATCGAGAGAGACCGAACGTTAAAGTTGAATGGTTTATCCGATATGGGTACGGTTGACGACTGTTCAAAACTTAGCGCGGCGTTGGTCTCGCTCTTCGCCGAGCGCAAAAGCAATCGAGCGTACCGCGCCGAAATGTTGACGCGTGTGGATATTCCTGAAGAACATCGAATCGAGAAAACAGTTTTTGTAAAAGCCCCGCGTTCGATTCTTTATGGCGAGGTCGCGAAGGTCATCGATGGGTTGAAAGGCGCGGGCGCCGAACCGGTGGGCCTACAGTTGGACAACTTGAACTGAAATCGTAACGCAAACTGTTAGTTTGCGGAGCGCCGCAAAAGAAGCTCGATTATTTGTGACGGGCTCGACCGCCAAGGTCCGCAAATGACAGTTTGCGTTTCGATGATGAGTCGACTGCGGATTTCAGTTCTGAAAAAAGCTGTGCGAGTTGAGTGGCCTGATAGTGCGCGTTGAGTCCGCTCGGATTCGGTAACACCCATATAGCAGTCTCACCTATCATCTCCTCCTGTCTGCCGATTACGGCCTTCGGTCGTTCCCATGCAACTCGATAAGCGCCTAGACCAAGGATGGCCAGAAATGAAGGTTTGTATCGGCGCACCTTCGCCGTCAGCTGGTCGCAACCAACGCGAAGTTCTTCGCGCGACAATTGGTCAGCAGTAGCGGTGGCACGCCGCACCACGTTAGTAATCCCGAATCCGGTTTTAAGCAGCGATCGCTCATCGAAAGGCGACAGCAATTGATCTGTGAACCCGGCCGCATGCAGCGCCGGCCAGAAGCGATTGCCTGGGCGCGCGAAATGGTGTCCCACGGCAGCTGTGTAAAGTCCCGGATTAATACCAGAGAAGAGCACTTTCAAGCGCGGCCCAATCACGTCCGGAACAGTTTTTTCCGCGGCCGCGACGAGTTGATCTTTCGTTGGTTTCCAGGGTTTAACCAAGGATGGCGGTTACTTAATGTCGAAGCGAGTTTGTTGTGAGGAGCTGCGCTTGGAGATGCGGTCTACCACAGACAACTGCAACTGATATCGCCCCGAAGGCAGGCCCTTCAGCGAAATCTCGGCGGCATATGGAACACGCTTTAGATCATCAATCCCTTCTGTGGCGATTTTTTTCAGAGGCGCTGTTACCACCGGCTGCTGGTCCCGCACCACCTGGACCTGAACAGCGAGGTCGGGTTTGGAATCGCTTGGCGAGAGTGCGGCGTTGTAAACGAAAATCACGAAGCGAAGATACTCTTCGCGTGAAAAACGGCGGCCCACGCTGAGGTTGACCGCCCCCATCCGACCACCCTCCAAGGAAGCATTGCTCACAGGAGCAATTTCGCGTGATCCGACAAGTAAACTGCTCAAAGCGAAGTTACCTGCGGACAAGTCGGGAATCTCAACCCAACCATGGGCGCTACCGGTGCGACCAGTTTTCTCATCCCGTGCGCCGACTCTCACCTGATAAAGCCCTGGCTTTAGGTAAACGTTGTAGTTGTAGATCAAATCCCGGTTATCAGTAGACCTTCCATTCGCGGGCGCCTCAATCTTCACTTGATTATTGAAGAAGGCGCCAACCTGTCCGCGATCGTTATAGATGCTGCCGGCGACGTTAACAATTGCGGTTCGCTTTTCATCCACCGTTGAAAATGAGAGAGGTTCGCTGGGCACCTCCAGGGCGGCGGACAACATTACGCCCTTCGCAGGCACGTAGATGTAGTGCAGGCCGAGCGAAACGGGGAGATCGCGATTAGGGTATGCCTCACCCATTACCTTGCGCAGCTCATGCACCGACGATTTTTCTGAAGGCTTAGGCTCCGGTTTCTTTCCTTTCGCGACCGGCTGTTCCGGTTCGATGTCGAAGTAGCCCCGTCGCACTTGTACGCTGAGTTCGGGCCGTCCGGTGACGCGCACTTCGATGCGGCGAAACTTCCTGGCCTCAATTTGCTGCTCGGGCTTCCACGCCAGCAAATAATAGGTGGAAGTTTCTTTCAGCGCGCGATCCAAACCGGGAGTAAGCGCGTTAATATTGAAAACGGCCTTGCCTCCCGTGTCCTTTGCTAGAGCGTTCATAATGTCCTGCGATGCATGCAGTTCGCCGCCGGCCGCTCGCTGAAGGCGCCCGGTGGGGTCGAACATCGCGGGCTGTGAGGCATCTCCTGAAGTAACTGCCAGGCCCCTTGCGTCCATGGAATAAATAACCACACCGTTGCGTGCTGCGGCGCTGGTAATGCGTCGCATCCGATCCATTGAGTCTGAATTGCGAGTATCAAGAAAAATCCCGCCGGAGATAAAGAACACTAGTTTGCGTCCGGGCTGTTTGTTAACCGACCGAACAAGTCCTTCAAGGCCGTTGAGAGTATTGGTGGTAGCCACGGCCGCCTGTTGTAATATCGCGCGAGCCCGGCTACGAACCTGAATCTCCGCGTGGCTGCGCTGGAGTCCTGGATTTCGTCTCATAGTCTCAACGACAAAGAATTCGAATATCTCGAGATCACCACGGTCAATCATTAGGGCGTGGTATTCCGTCATCCGCGGGTCGAACGTATCCGCAACGATATAGGGTCGATACTTCAAGCGTTCGAGAGCGGCACGAAGCACAGTCCTGTTGTCAGTAAGCTGTTGAAGGAAACCTATCTGTCCGCTGGTTGATGCAATCGCTGCCTCGTCGTTTTGGCCGATCTCGTTTTCGAGAAAGTGAGTTATTACTTTTTTACTTTCCTTGATACCGGCTAGATCGAGATGCAGATCATCGACGAAGAAGAATACCGCGCGGCCGCGATCAAGCGGCCTCGAAGCAGTGGAATTCAGTCCGGCCGTAGCGCCACGGGCGGCCTGGATTAGCGATTCTTCGTTAATGCTTCCGGCTGTAACGGTTTCGAAAAACTCTATCGGTTTTGGTTTCCCGTCTATCTTGAGTTCAAAATTATCTCTCGTCAGGCCTTTTATGAATTTCCCCCCTTTGTCGAAGACCATCACGTCCGTCTGAACCAATTCAGTGAAGACTCTTAAAACCTCGGGTTGGTCCTGACGCGTTGTTTGTCCCGGAGTTTGAGCGGCCAAAATTCCCGCCGAAAGGAGCAGGCAGATCAGAGCCTTGATGTTCGTTGCTATTGTCATTAGAAAAGAGACCGCGTTGTGAGCAGACAGTTCAGAGCAAGTTCTGGGGAGACGCTTGCGCCAGGCAGCCAGGAAACGGAACTTCTTTATCGAGGAGATAATATACGAATTGCCTTTGCCAACCTACGGCATTTGGGCCGGTTTAAGCCTAACTAATAAACATTGAGGCGGCTTTCTGCGTACTAGCTTCCACATATTAAAGATTGGGAAATCCTTGCATAGTTGAAGACATACAGATGAGTAATAACTCCGCCACGGTCATACTCGACCACATCACGAAAAGTTTCGGAGAGTTCACCGCGGTGAACGATCTGAGCCTGGAAGTTCATGCCGGCAGAATCTTCGGTCTAATTGGCCCGAACGGCGCCGGGAAGACTACTACAATCCGGATGATTGTGAATATCACCGCCCCCGATACGGGCCGGATTTCTCTTTTCGGCCAGCAGATTACTCCGGCTTTGCAAGACCGGATTGGATACCTTCCCGAAGAACGGGGGCTGTATAAGAAGATGAAAGTTGGCGATCAGCTTAAGTTTTTCGCCGAGTTGAAGAGCGTCGAAACGAAGGAGGCTGATAAACGTGCCGATCGCTGGTTGGAGCGTCTGAAGCTGACTGAGTGGAAGGGGAAGAAGGCCAGTGATCTTTCCAAAGGGATGCAGCAGAAAATCCAGTTCATAACGTCCGTTATTCACGAACCGGACTTGCTGATTCTGGATGAGCCCTTCTCCGGATTGGATCCTGTCAATGTCGATCTGCTGAAAGAGATCGTGCTCGACCTGAAGGCGGCGGGCAAGACGATTATCTTTTCAACGCATCAGATGGAAGTGGCCGAGAAAATCTGCGATGACATCTGTCTTATCAATCGTTCCAGGAAAGTTTTGGAAGGCACTATACGGGAGGTGAAACGTGGTTTTGGCCGCAACGCCGTTGGTTTGCGACTGACCGGTGGAGATGAAGTCCTGGCGGATCCGTCATTGGTTAGCAACGTAACTCGCCATAATGATCACGTTGAAGCTTTACTTGCTGACGGCACAAGCGCGCAACAACTATTGGCGCGCCTCGTTTCCGGCGGCGCCTCGATCGAAAAATTTGAAATGATTGAGCCGAGTCTTCACGACATTTTCAAACAGAAAGTTACCGAAACTGTATGAGAAAACTCCTGGCAATCATCAAGCGGGAATACATCCAACGAGTGCGCACGAAGTTTTTTGTCGTTATGACAGTGCTTGGACCAGTGATGCTCGTGGTGTTCACGATCGTGCCGGGTCTCTTGTTTAGTATCAAAGCCGGAGGCGACACACGAATCGCCATCGTCGACCAGACGGAAGGGGCCAAAGTATACGAGTCAATCCGACGCTCGCTACTCAGAAAAGATAGCGGTGGGGAGAGCGAGGGCGGCGCAGGTGTAGCGGGTTCTTTGAATGCCAACACAAAGGATCGGGCTCAAACCGCCGGAAGGTCGATGAGCGGAAACTTTCAAATCGAACAGGTTGCTGTGGCTGGGCGGTCAATGGAGGACGTGCGGCGCGAGCTGAATGCGCGTATTGGCAGAGACGAAATTGACGGTTATCTCTTGGTGCCCCCTGACATTTTGAACAATAGCGACAGCAAGACGACATACTACGGTCGTAATGTTGGCGACGTAATCACTCGTGGACAGATCGAGAACCGTCTGAATCGCGCCGTGAGAAGGGAACGACTACTCGCTCAGGGTGTGAAAGAACGCGACATTGAGAATCTAGCGAAACCGGTGGATCTGGTCGCTTATTCCGTCAACGAAAAAGGACAGGAAGGCGCAAAGGACACCGGCGCCGGCTTTGTGTTGGTCTTTGTGATTGCATTCCTCATTTACATCTCGATCCTGATGTATGGACAAGTTGTACTCGGAGCAATTGTCGAAGAGAAAGAGACGCGAATCGCGGAAGTTCTATTTTCGTCGGTGAGTTCATCAACCCTAATGGTCGGGAAATTGATCGGTGTTTCCCTCGTCGCTTTGACCCAGTTAGGCATCTGGATCCTGGCATTTGCTTTGTTGTCGGTTTATGGCGTTGGCATGCTGGCCTCGCAGGGAGTGAATATGGGCGACGTAGTTATTCCGCAGTTGCCCGGTTCGTTCTTTGTTTATTTCTTCCTGTTTTTCGTCCTCGGATATTTTATTTATGCCAGCCTCTATGTTTTGATCGGTTCGATGGTCAGCACCGCACAAGAGGGCGGTCAACTGGCGATGCCTATAATCTTTTTGCTTATGGCAGGCCTGTACATGGCATTTCCAGTAATTCGTGCGCCGAACTCATCGTTTGCGATTTGGGTATCGATGGTGCCGTTTTTCGCTCCAATTATTATGATTGTGCGCATCGTGTCCCAGACACCTCCGGCATGGCAGATTTGGCTCTCGCTCGTAATTGGTGCAGTGACGGTCGTGCTTTTGCTGTGGCTCGCTTCAAAAATCTATCGCATTGGAATGTTGATGTATGGTAAGCGCGCCACGATTCCGGAAGTGATGAGGTGGGTTAGACAGTCCTAATTTGCCGAGCCAGTTGGTGTCGCCGTGCCAATCGAAGTTGAAAAAAAATATCGCCTCACAAAAAAACAGCGGGAGGAAGTCTTGTCTCGGCTTCCTGGAATTGGGGCCAGACGGATCAGGGAAGAGTTCGAAGAGAACATACTCTACTCGGGTGAAACGCTGGATCTTGAGCGCTCTGTGCTGCGGCTACGGCGAGTTGGCAAACGGGCAACACTTACATACAAGGAGCGCTTTCCAAGCCGCTCGGACATAAAACACCAACAGGAAGATGAGACTGGCGTGACTGATCCCGAGGCTATGGCGTCCATTCTGGATGCCATGGGATTCACCCCGGCTCTGGTTTATGAAAAGCGGCGTGAGACGTGGGCCCTCGGGAAAACGGAAATTGTGATTGATGAGTTGCCGTTTGGTTTGTTCATGGAAATTGAAGGAGACGAAGCCGGTATCCGTGAAGTTGAAGCCAAGCTCTCCATTAAGCGCTTGAAGTCGGAAGACTCGACTTACCCGCAATTGACTCGAGCCTATGGCGAAGATCAAGGCGGTGTGATCGAAGCTCGTTTCAAGAGGTGAAAAGCGGCTTCGTTCACTTGAAACGAAGCCGCTTTTATGTCGAACGGAAGGGAACCGCTTACATCCCCATTCCACTCATGCCGCCCATGCCGCCCGGCATCGCCGGACTTCCCTTGTCGTCTTCGGGGATCTCGGAAACCATGGCTTCCGTCGTCAGCATTAGACCTGCAATCGAAGCTGCGTTCTGCAACGCAGTACGAGTGACCTTTGCCGGATCGATAACGCCGGCCTTAACGAGGTCTTCGTAGGTTTCGGTTTGCGCGTTGAAGCCAAAGCTGTCGTTCTTTTCTGAACGTACGCGCTCAACAACCACAGCGCCTTCCTTGCCAGCGTTTTGAACGATCTGCCGAAGCGGCTCTTCCAAGGCGCGACGTACGATGTTGACGCCAATCTGTTCGTCAGAATCGCCTTCGCCCGCCTTGTTGATTTCAAACTTCTCCAGTGCCTTGGCGGCCCGGACCAGGGCGACGCCACCACCCGGGACGATACCCTCCTCGACGGCGGCGCGCGTTGCATGCATGGCGTCTTCAACGCGCGCTTTCTTTTCTTTCATTTCCGTCTCGGTCGCAGCACCAACCTTGATCACTGCTACACCACCAACGAGTTTCGCCAGACGCTCCTGGAGCTTCTCGCGGTCATAGTCGGATGATGTCTCTTCTATCTGCGCCCGGAGAGTCTTGACCCGACCTTCGATATCGCTTTGTTTGCCGGCGCCTTCGACGATGGTAGTGTTGTCTTTGTCGATCGTAACCTTCTTAGCGCGTCCCAGGTCTTCCAGCTTTACGTTCTCGAGTTTGATTCCGAGATCTTCGCTGATCACCTGGCCACCGGTCAGGATTGCAATGTCTTCGAGCATCGCCTTACGACGATCACCGAAACCCGGAGCCTTGACCGCCGCAATATTGAGCGTGCCGCGGAGTTTGTTAACCACCAACGTTGCCAGGGCTTCGCCTTCGACGTCCTCGGCGATGATGAGCATTGGTTTGCCCATCTTAGCTACCTGTTCTAGCAACGGCAGCAGGTCCTTCATCGAGCTGATTTTCTTCTCGTGGATCAGGATTAGCGGATTCTCGAGCACCGCTTCCATGCGCTCTGGATCGGTTACGAAGTAAGGGCTAAGATAGCCACGATCAAACTGCATTCCTTCAACGACCTCGAGTGAAGTGTCCATCGTCTTCGACTCTTCAACCGTAATCACGCCGTCTTTACCGACCTTGTTCATAGCTTCCGCAATTATGTTGCCAATGGTCGTATCGCCGTTTGCGGAAACCGTCCCAACCTGTGCGATTGCGTCGCCCTTAACTGGCTTTGCCAAGCGCCTGATCTCTTCAGTCGCACGCTCTACTGCTTTGTCGATTCCTCTTTTCAAGGCCATCGGGTTTGCGCCAGCGGCTACCGTCTTGACCCCTTCGCGGAATATTGCCTGAGCCAGCACTGTGGCGGTCGTTGTGCCGTCACCCGCAACGTCGGAAGTCTTTGAAGCGACCTCGCGAACCATCTGCGCGCCCATGTTTTCGAGTGAGTCTTTGAGTTCGATTTCCTTCGCGACTGTAACGCCGTCTTTGGTTATCGTGGGTGAGCCAAACTTTTTGTCAATTACCACGTTGCGACCTTTTGGGCCGAGGGTGATCTTAACTGCGTCGGCGAGTTGATTGATTCCGCGCAAAATCGCCGCGCGCGACTCTTCGCCATGAACTACTTGCTTTGCCATTTCTCTCTCTCCTGAAATGTTAATATGTGAATAGAAATGAAGAAGGCGGCTAAGTCTGATTAGGCTATTTGCCGCTCTTCTTGGTGCCGGTGGCCGCGCCTGCGCGTTCGATGATTCCGAGGATTTCATCTTCACGCATAATTAACAGCTCTTCACCGTCAATCTTGATTTCCGAACCACTGTATTTGCCAAAAAGGACACGATCGCCTTGCTTCACATCCAGCGGCTGTCTCGTCCCATCTTCCTTGTATTTCCCCATTCCAACTGCCACAACTTCACCTTCCTGGGGTTTTTCTTTCGCGGTATCAGGAATGATAATTCCCCCCCGCACCTGCTCTCCCTCATCAATTCTGCGCACGATAACGCGGTCATGAAGAGGTGTAATGTTAGTCGCCATTCTCTTGCGTTCTCCTTCCAAGTGTTCTGTAAAATAACGAAATAATAACCTTACGAACCCGGTCGCCCGGCGGTTTAGCACTCTACGTAGAGGAGTGCTAAGAATAATTCGCCCAGACAGCATTGTCAACTAAACAAGGAGGTGGGATTTAACCATTTGCAGGCAGGTTGCGCCTAACGCGAACCGGCTTTGGCTCTGGCCAGAGGTCGTTCCTGTTTGTGGTAGGCGGCTACTCGTTTTGCCACCGTATTTCGGTGGACGCCAAGTGCAGTTGCCGTTTTTGAGAGGTTTTGTTTATTTCTGGAAAGGGCCTTCTTAATGTAGAGTTTTTCAAATTCGCTTAATGCTTCGCCCAGAAGTATTTGTCCTTCCAGCATTTCTTCGATTAGAGCTTCGAGTCGGGCTCGCATCAAGAATTCCTCGCTTTGAAAAGGAATACCAAGGGTCTAAGTCTTACAGTTTTCTACCAGTGAGGAGCCGGTACGCTTCCAGATAGCGGGCTGTGGTTGCCTTCGCCACTTCCGGCGGCAGTGGCGGCGCGGGTGGCTGTTTATCCCATCCGAGAGTTTCCAGATAATCACGAACAAACTGTTTATCAAAGGAGGGTTGAGACTTACCCGGACTATAGCTCTCTGCGGGCCAGAAACGAGAAGAATCTGGAGTGAGCACCTCGTCAATGAGAATAATGTCACCATCTTTGTCGCGTCCGAATTCAAACTTGGTATCCGCGATTATTATTCCCCTGCTACGAGCGTAGTTTCGTGCCTGGTTGTAGAGGGTCAGCGAAACATCGCGCAGCCGACCGAAGATATCGTCCCCTACTATTTCGCGGGCTTGATTATCAGTAATATTTTCGTCGTGGCCTTCCTCAGCCTTGGTTGACGGCGTAAAAAGGGGTTGCGAGAGTTCGGCAGACTCCTCCATTTTCTCGGGGAGTTTATGGCCGCAGACTTCGCCGGTCCGTAGATAATCTTTCCAACCGGATCCGACCAGATATCCTCGAACCACACACTCCAATGGAAAAACATCTGCCTTTCGGACCAGCATCGAGCGGCCCTCGATGCCTACCTGCTTTTTTACCGTCTGCGGCATTTCTGAAAGTTTGGTAGTCACGAGGTGGTTCGGAACAATGTGACCCAACCTTTCAAACCAGAATTGCGATAGCCTCGTGAGTACCTCACCCTTGCGCGGAATTGCCGTAGGCAGGATGCAGTCGAAGGCGGAGATTCTGTCCGTCGCTATGATCAGGAAATGCTCGTCGTCAACAGCGTACACATCACGCACTTTTCCGCGCCTCACCAGCGTCAAATCGGGAAGGGAACTCTGTAAGAGTGCGGCCGCGCTCATATTGGTAGGGATATACGGGACGTTTGGAGCTAATCTTTAAATACTGCGAGCCGGAATTTTGCTTGTGCCCAAAAGCTTTGTCAAGAACGCCGGGGTTTTAATTTGACGGTCGGTTTTCAGGGTAGTTGGAAGCATGAAATGTCGTTGTCGTCCATTAATGTTTTCGAACTGAAGGGCGTCGACCAACGCAACCCAGCTTTCCAAGGGTTCATTGGGCGACTATGTCCGTGACACCGCCAGGGAGAACACGCTCATAAGACTGTGTAGACGTAAAGCTTCGCCAAGAGTTCCGCCGAACGACAAGACTTGAACGGTTGTTGCAAAGGCATTTGCTGCACTTACAGGCCCTTTCTCGCCCGCGCTTGGCCCCAAGCCAAACATTGGGCTTGAGTTTGAAAGGCATGTCCTGTACTATTCCTTGGCCCGATTGGTGTCATACCCAACGGCGCCAGACCTCCAATCTCCTGCATGTCAGTTCCCTTTGAGTCATTCAGATGACAATTACAGCTACTGACAGACAGAAATCCAAGGACAACAATCAGTCAAACGAACCAAGCGAGCGCAAGATCTCCCTTCTTGTCGTCGAGGACGATGAGAACATTTCGAGCGCTATCAGCGAATATTTCTCTCGTGCAGGTTACAGCGTGAAAACCGTCGAAGATGGTCTGATGGGAGTAAAAACAGCACTGGATGACCCTCCAGACGCTGTGGTTTTGGATTTAATGCTGCCGAAGATGGATGGTTTAGCCGTGTGCAGAGAGCTTCGAGAGAAGGCCAGCTATTTACCGATCCTGATGCTTACGGCAAAAGACGACGTAGTCGATAAAGTGCTTGGTTTGGAAATGGGTGCGGATGATTACATCACCAAGCCCTTCAGCCTGCGTGAGTTGGAAGCCAGGATCAAATCCGTCCTTCGCCGAAGTAGGACCCCCCCGAATGCGGACGGTGCAAAGGATGAAGCGCCAATCATTCGTGGCCGACTTCGTATTGATCCGGCGCGACGAGAAGTTACAATTGGAGAGCGACAGGTAGATTTGACCCCCAAAGAGTTTGACCTCCTTCGTCTTTTCGCAGCGAACCCGGGTAGGGTGTTTCCCCGCAAATACCTCCTCGAAAAAATCTGGGACTATTCGTATGAAGGCTACGATCGAACTATTGATTCACACATCAATCGGTTGCGAGCCAAGATCGAAGAAAACCCTGAAAACCCTCAAATGGTCCTGACTGTTTGGGGAATCGGCTACAAGTTTAGTGACGAACAGTAACTTCCGCTTCGTCATCTCGCCAGACGCTTCACCAGCGGCCTTCAACGCCAACAGGATTAAATAGGTTCTCCACGCAATTTGAACTCCTTCTCACTCCGGTCAGGCCCTCAGCCTTGAGACTCCGGCCCCTTCATCATGAAAGACTTCAAACTCAAAAGCTCTAAACGAGATGCTCACGCTAAGCAAACCGGCCTTGCGCTTACCCGGATTACCCTAGCGATTTCGGCCATCTTATTCTGCACGGCAGTGACCTGCGTCCCTCTCCTCGTTACCCAAGCTCAACGAATGTATGTTCCGGTCAAAGTTTCAAATGTTTCGTCTCAAACCTCCGCGAGCGGTAGCCTGGTAACGATAGCCGCAGATAACTCACTTGCCGGAGCTCAAACCTGGCAGGACGAAGAAGGCTTTCACGTAGTGTTGCCAAATACAATTTCCGCTGATTCTTTGACGCCCGGTCGAGGCGTGAGGGTTCGGCGTATTGGAAGCTCGCTGGAGGTCGTTGCTCATACTCGACCGGGAACGCGAGTCAGTGTCAGTTCGGCGCACAATCAATTGAGCCTCGTGATCGACGGTAAACTCGAAGGGCGGCCTTCGGAGTCAGCGATCCCGATAACATCGAGTTCACATGAGGAGAGAAGCCTTTTTGAGGAGCCGAACCGCCAGAAGGTTCTGACAGGTCCTGTACCATTAAAGCTTTCGGCCCCAGTTGAAGATTCGAGCGCCAATGCGCGCCTTCCAGAAACGGAAAGCGAGTCATCAGCTGACGACGAAGCGTCCCCACCTGTTTCCGATCAGTCACAAGTCCCGAGCAATCAAATCGTCCCGGCTCAAGTTCACACCGCACTGCCTCCGATTCAGGTCCAATCCGAAGAGGACAGCGTGCTGGCGTCCATTTTTTCTGGTACGAGCGTGCTCATCGTGTTTGCTCTGGGAATATTCGGACTTCTCGTCTCCCGAAAAATTCGCTCCAAACAGGAGCAGGTTTCTACGACTACCGTGGCTAGTGCCAGCGGGCAGGATGTAGAAAGTGCCAACGCCGCGCAAGTCGCTAAGACAGACGCTCAAAGTGGCAGCAAGAGCTTAGTGAGGGTAGCCGAGACGGCGCTGCCAGCTAAGTCGCCCCGTCAATCAATCGCGCGGATGCCGGTCGCAGCTCCGACCTCGCTCTATGGGGCTTACCGCATTGACCAAGAGGTTGGGAAACTTGTTTTAGGCCAACCCCACCGAATCGACGTACTTGCTTCTCGCGCCATCGATGACCGCAGGGCCATCGAAACTTCCCTGATCAAGGGCGTCAACTCAACGGAACTTGATGAAAAGGCGCAGAGCCGAGCACGCGAAGCCCTGGAGGAATATGGATTTGTTGCTCGTCAATGTGCAGCGTTGCTGCTCGCACCCGATGCTTATGAGAGGAGCTCGGCTGCTCGTGCTCTCGGCGAAATCAAATCTCCCACAGCCTTACCGTTTTTGCTGGAAGGACTCTACGACTCGGAGTCAATCGTACGTAATCAAGCGGTTATGAGCATCGGCGAGTTAAAACTGCCCTCGGCAATTGGGGCGCTTCTGGACATTGCCAGAACGCATCCGGATGTCCCAAGTTCATTGTTAAGCCGTACACTGAGCGCGTGCTCGGTTGAAGGCCTCGACTTCTTCGACGCCGTGCCTTCTGACTCTTCACTGTTAGGGCCGGGTGACGTCGGAGATACGATTCGCGAGATCACACATCTCGAGCCCTCTTCACCAGTGGAAAGCTTACCGGCTGAATCTGAGAACGAAAACTGCGCACAGGCTTTGTCCTCGATTGAGATCGGCGGCGTCGCTGAACGATCTGAAGCACTGAAGACTCTGGTGCAGTATCGAGTTCAACGCGCCGTGGATGCAATTGCAAATGTGGCACGACACGACCCCGAGCCAACGATCCGTTCGCTAGCTATTTCTAGCTTAGGTTCAATCAACCACGAATCGGTTTTCGCCACCGTACTAATCGGAATGGCTGACGACTCCCGCGAAGTTAGGGCGGCAGCGGCACGCTCTGTGAATCGCCTCAGTTTTGATCGCGCAGATGCGTATGTCCGCGTTATCGAAACCAGCGATGGAGAAACCCTGGCCTGCGTCGCTAAAGCCTGCATTCAAGCGGGTATTGTTTCTCAAAACCTCGACAGACTTACCTACGCGGATCACCGACAAGCTTATGAAACCTTCTCGCTGATCTGTCTCTTGACGAAGGCGGGGATTAATGAACCTGTGTTGGAAGCTATAGCAGATCATCCCAGAATGGATGTTCGTCTTAAGGCCATTCACTTGTTGGGTAGCACAGGCCATCCGGATACATTTGGACAGTTGCGAGAATTGGCGGTCAAAGATGGAATAGGCGAAGTCGTGAAGACAGCGCTATTGGAGGCAATGTACAAGCTTGATCAGTCGAGACTCACGCAGGATGAAATCATGGACGATCCCCAGGTTGAAGATGATCTACAGTTGGAAATTAATCAACCGGATACAGTCGCTGCGTACTTAGGACCTGACTTTGATTCGGAAATTGTTTCTGCTTTCGAGGCTGATGTTTGTCGTGAGGCCGACGAGCTTGAAATATGAAACGCTGGACTGCGCGAAGGGAGAATCGCATAATCTCAATGGCAGTCCTCCCCTTTATTGCCCCATGAAACTCAATTCTATTAACACGATATTTCAGGGAATTAGTCGTCATCACATCGCCTTTGTCCTGGCGTTGCTGATGCTGGTTATTTTCGGCATAAGTTCTTCACTGGCGCAGAAGACCTCGCAGAAACGCATCACTTCACTGCAATTTGGCGAACTCGCCGAGGGTTCGCGCGTGAGCGTCTTTTCCGATTCGGCATTGAGTGATTACGAAGCCTTCCGTCGCGGCGATCGCTTCTATGTAAGGATTCCGCTGGCTGAATTCACGGCGTCGCAGCCTAACTTCCGGGGCGATGGTTTTGACGACGTTCAGGTTGAACGGTCGGGCGACAGCATTCTCATATCTTTCAAGTTGCAATTGGGAGCCAATGCTCGAGTCGATCAGCGCTCCAACCGCTTGGATGTGATTTTTTCCGCCCCTAATTCCGCTGCTAATAGAGTCGTGCGCGGTAGCAGCGCAAACACGTCGCCAAGTCGCGTAACTACAAAGCCCATCCCAGGTGTCGTTGCTTTGCAGAACTCGCGTAACCAGCACAAACGAAATCCCGATGCGGCCGGCCCAATGCCGCCCGATTCCCCGACTGCCAACAGGCCGCGGGTCGTCACACAAGAATTCGGTCGGACAAGGCCCGCGCCGGTGCAGCAATTACAGTCAAGTAATATTCCAGCGGGTCGGAACCAAGGTTCAGCTAACAAAGTTCACAATAAGACTGCGGGGGAACGTCTTCAAGCCAAGCCTGTGGCCTTATCACCGAATGCTAACGAAGTAAAGTCACCGCCGAAATCTGATTCGCCCTCAACGTTCACGCCTTCCTCCACGCCAAGCTACCCTACGTCGACGGTAGTCGCTCAGTCGACCCCGTGGCCGTCGCGAACGATCGCAAATTCTCCGTCCGCGACCTCGTCGGCGGGATGGAAGCAGCGTAGTGAGTCAGCAATGCAATGGGTGTCCGCAAATCGGGTGGCAGCGTCTGTCGCCGCCTTCATGATCCTGAGCCTGGTTGTATTTGGCGTCTCAATGATCTTTCGAAAACGACGGAGACATCTGAAGGCTCGACGCGTGAAACTGCCTGGGGTACAGCCTAAGAATTCCAACGCCAGCGATCCAGAAGTACCAATGCCTAAATCCGACACGGTATACGACGACACGCTTTTTGATGACTATGTATCGGATGTAAGGGACCCTGAAATTACGCTACCATCTGCTGCACTGAATTCTTCGCAGTCGAGTACTGGGCGCCATGAATGGGGTGAGGAAGTGTTTCAACCTGAGCCAGCAACGCCGACGGTTTCTACGGTTAATGAGCGATGGATTACAACCCCATCAATACAAAGCTATACAATTAAAAACGAAGTGCCTGAGCGGGAGGTTTTCGAGCTATGACAGTCCAATCATTAATGCGACTTTGCGCGGAGCTGGGAATTGAGCTTGCGCTTAAAGGCGATACCAACGAACGCCTGGTTGTAGATGCTCCAAAGGGCGCTCTGACGGAACCGCTGCGCCAAGCCCTCACGGAACACAAAGCGGCGTTAATCGCGATTCTTAAGACACGGGATCAAGCATCCAGCCGCGTCAAAGCCCGCACCTCGCCTGCTCAAACGCCAGAGGTAGATGATCCGGTTCACAGCGGGAGCGCTTCGGAGTCTCAAGACGTGCGCGCTTCGTCGAGTCAGGAACAGTCTTTGTCCAGTAGGCGTTCGCAGTTCGAGCGCACAGACGCTGAAGTCAACAAGCTCCTCTCAGGAATGGCCTACGATGCCAATACCATCGATGCAAACGATCCCGCGACACGTCAAATCATCGCATCGCAATTGTTAACCGCACTTAGTGGCCGCTACCCTGAACAGGTTGAATGCGCCCGTCGAGGCTTCATGAATCACGGATATTTTGATGACACGACCAGACAACTAAGGACTGCCGAGTCCATGATGGATCGTGCGGCGGCGGCTCGCAAGCTAGGCATTCTGCGTGACCAAAAGGCGACGGCGCACCTTATTGCGGCTCTCAAGGATAATGCAGTTGAAGTTCGCCGAGCAGCTACGGAGTCGCTTGGTCAAATCGGAGATCCTTCCGCGATAGCGGCACTTGAGGATTTGTTGATTCAGGAAACGAATCCGCAATTGCCCGAAGCGGTCGTTCGACACGCCCTTAATTCCATCGCCGTAACTGAAGCGAAGAGAATGCCGGCGTTTCAGAAGCCAGCATTGAAAGCCGTAGAAAAGCCGGTTTCCAAAATTGAACCCGACAAGCCAAAACGCGAAATCTTCGCCGATTATTTGAGTTCATTCGAGCAACGCGAGATTTCACATGTCGAGTCTCCAGTTGAACCGGGTGCGAATGCAAACAACCTCGAGGCGAGCGTTGAGCGTTTGTTCCAGGAAGAAGAGGCCCTGCGAAAAGCAGCAGAAGACTTAGAGCAGCGTCGCCTTGAGGCTGAAGCAGCCCGAAGAATGGCGGAGGATGAAGCTCGCATCAAGGCTGAACATGAAGCCCAGATCAAAATAGAAATCGAGGCCCGAAACCGCGCTGAAGAGGAAGAATACAGACGTGTGCTAGCCGAGGCTGCGCGACAAAAGGCTGAAGAGGCCCGCGTACAAGCCGAACAAGCTGCTCGAATTCGAGCTGACGAGGAAGCTCGTCAGCGTGCGGAAGAAGAAGAACGTTTTCGTCAGGAAGCGGAGACGTTGAGAAAAGCGGCTGAGGAACTTGCCCAAAAGAGAGCAGAAGCTGCGGCAGCGCGGAAACGTGCCGAGCAAGAAGAGGATGCAAAACGTCGTGCAGCCGAAGAAGCGAAACGTCGAGCTGAGGAAGAGATGCGACGTAAAGCTGCAGAGGAAGTGCGCCGCCGCGTAGCCGAGGAAATTCGTCTCCGCGAGGAGGAGGAAGCTCGTCTTCGTGCTGGAGAAGAAGCGCGCGCGCGTGCCTCTGAAGAAGCTCGCCTGAGGGCTGAAGTGGAGGCGCGTATTCAAGCCGAGCGAGAAGAGAAGCGACGAGCTGAGGAAGAAGCTAGGCGAGCTGAAGAGGAAGCGCGATTGCGCACAGCCGAAGAGGCGCGTCGACAGGCTGAGGAAGAGCGATTACGCCGCGCCGCGGAAGAGCGCCACCGCAAAGAGGAGACTCGTCTACGCGTCGAGCAAGAGACTTTGATGCAGGTGGCCGCAGAGTTGTCACGCCGTCGGTCCGAGTTGGAAGAAGCCAGACAGAGCGCGGAAGTTGAAGCGCGATTACTGGTCGAGGCCCAGGAGCGGGCGAAAGTTGAAGATGAATCGCGCCGCCAGATAGAACTCGAGCGCCAGCGCTTGGAGATCGAGGCGCGCCGCCGTGCCGAAGCTGAATATCTGGAGGAGGCGGAGCGACAGGCGCAGGAAGAGCGTTTACTCGCTGTCGAACAAGCCCGCCTGAAGGCGGAACTGGAAGAACGACATCTGTCTGCGCTCAATTCTGTCAGATTGGTTGCCGAGGAAGACGCCAGGCAAAGAACTGAAACGGAAACCCGAATCAAAGCGGAAATCTTTGCACTTAGCCAGGCTGAGGAAGAGCAGCAACTGCGGATCGAAGCCGAGATGCAACGACGAGCGGATGCGCAAGCGCGCCTAGAGGAACAGGCCGCCCAAGCTGAGGAAGAGGCCGCCCGGTCAGCAGAAGAGATTCGCCTGAAAGTCGAACAGGAAGCTCGGCGTCGGGCAGAGGTCGAGGCGCGACTGAAAGAAGAAGAAGCACGACTTCACGTCGAACACCTGGCCCACGAAGAAGCTCGTCGGTTAGCGGAGGAAATGCGGAATAAAGCCGAAGAAGAGAGCCGCAACAGAGCGCAATTCGAGGCCAGACTCAAAGAGGAAGAAGCGCGACTGCAATTTGAACAGGAAGCACGAGCGAAGGCTGAGGAAGAAGCCCTCCAGTTTGCCGAACGCGCCCGAATGAAGGCTGAGGAAGAGGCAGTTCGCCGCGCAGAAGTTGAAGCTCTCGTAAAAGAGCAGGAAGCCCGAATGCAAGCCGAACAGGAAGCCCGAATTCGGGCTGAAGCGGAAGCGTTCCGGCTGGCCGAGGAGTCCAGATTAAAAGCCGAAGCAGCAGCGGCTAGCCGCGCTCAGGTCGAAGCCCGACTCAGAGAGGAAGAGGCGCGTCTGCACACAGAAGAAGAAGCGAGAGCAAAGGCCGAAGAGGAAGCCCAACGTCGCGCTGAAGAAATTCGAGCGGGTTTGGAGCAAGAGGCCCGTCGCCGAGCTGAACTTGAGGCGCGTTTGGCCGAGGAAGCAGCGCGACTTCAAGCCGAACAGGAAGCCCGATTGAAGGTTGAAGCAGAAACTGAACGCCTAGCGGACGAAGCGCGTGCTCAGGCAGAGGAAGAAGCCCGTCGTCGCGCAGAGATTGAAGCACGACTGAAAGAAGAGGAGTCGCGACTTCAAGCTGAACAGGAAGCGCGTTTAAGGGTTGAGGCAGAGGCCGAACGCCTGGCGGAACAAGCCAGGGCCCTGGCTGAGGAAGAGACTCGTCGTCGTGCAGACGTTGAAGAACGATTGAAGGAAGAGGAAGCGCGAGCTCAGGCAGAGCGCGAAGCACGTGAGAAGGCCGAATCGGAGGTCCAGCGTCTGGCCGAAGAAGCCCGCGTCATCGCGCAACAAGAAGCACGGCGCTTGGCGGAAGTCGAAGCTCGATTGAGAGAGGAAGAAAAAAGACTCCAAGCTCAACAAGAAGTGCGTACTCATGTCCAGCAAGAAACACAACGCCTACTGGATGAAGCTCGCTTACAAGAAGAAGAGGAGTCGCAACCGCTCTCACTTCATAGTTCCGAGGCTTTCCCTGAGGAAGAGTTCTCGGAAGCCACTGAAGGAGCGTTCCAATTCACGGTAATGTCCGACTCAGAACAGGAGGTCTCATGGGTTGAGCCGAGTTTGGTGGAAGACGATCATGGGCTTGAAGCGCTGCCAATAGTTGATGATTCCGTCACCTTGCAGTCTGATTCGATACAAGAACCAGCGAAAGCAATTGACGTTCTCCATACTGAGAAAGGAATCGTCTCGGCCGAAGATGACGGTGGCATCCCATCTGAACTTCTTCAGCGACTTACTCACGGGCAACCAAGCGAACGCGTTGAGGCATTGGCCGAGGTTGTAGCTTTTGGTGGAGACGACGCTTTCCGCTGCATTAGCAAAGCCTTCGACGATCAGGTTGTCGAGGTTCGCAACGCCGCTGCCCGCGCATTGTTCAACCTTCAGTCCGATCGCGCTGCGACGTTTACTCGAGCCCTCCGCGAAGGATCTCCCGAACGACGCCGCAAGATAGGTCATGCGCTTGCCGGCTCCGGCTTAGCGGGAGAGTCGATTGGAAATCTAACAGGGGAAAGTCGCGAAAAAACGTACGACGCATTCTCGCTGCTGTTCCTGATGGCAAAAGCTGGTGAAGTGCAGCCGCTACTGCAAGCGATCGAAGACTATCCAAACGTTGAAGTCCGTATCGCCGTCGTCAAGTTGCTGGCACTCAGCGGCCAGCCGGAAATCGTTCCGGCGTTTCGCCGCCTCGCAGTTCGCGGTTCGCTGCCGTCGGAGGTTCGTTCATCCGTGATGGAAGCGATCTATCAGATCAGCAGCCAAGCCCGCGAAAGTGCGCCTTCAGCGGCGTAAACTTGGTGAATAATAAATCGTAGGCCGTTAATAGTTCGAAACGGGGCCGCAAAGAACATCCAGTTCTTTGCGGCCCTTTTCTTTTTCAGGACAGTTTCGCCTGGCGATTGCCAATAAGGATTATCGACCTACCTTTTTACGGTTGCCGGTTTTCACTATTTGCGCTTTACGATTTACTATTACCTCACACGTATGGCATTCAAGCTTCGTTCAAGTTATCAGCCGAAAGGGGATCAGCCTGAGGCTATCGAATCGCTCGTTCGCGGGCTCAGTGACGGGTTCAAGGATCAGGTCCTGCTCGGCATAACCGGCAGCGGCAAGACCTTCACCATCGCCAGCGTGATCCAACGAACACAACGGCCGACGCTGGTGCTGGCCCACAACAAGACTCTTGCCGCCCAGCTTTACCAGGAATTTAGGTCGCTTTTCCCCGAGAACGCAGTTGAGTATTTCGTTTCTTACTATGACTATTACCAACCAGAAGCGTACATGCCCGCTGGTGACGTTTATATCGAGAAAGAAGCGATCGTCAACGAGGAGATTGATCGGCTGCGCATGTCAGCAACGCGAGCTTTGTTCGAGAGGCGTGACGTGATCGTGGTTGCAAGCGTTTCCTGCATTTATGGCTTGGGCGATCCGGATGCTTATTACGGTATGTTGCTCTTTTTAGAGCCGGGGGCCCGCATTGCCCGAGAGACATTGCTTCAAAAATTGGTCGAGCTCCAGTATGAACGAAACGATATGAATTTTCAGCGTGGCACGTTTAGAGTGCGCGGCGACGTTGTAGAAGTTTTCCCGAGCTATCAGGATCAGGCGTTTCGCATCGAGCTATGGGGCGACGAGGTGGACTCGATTTCTACCATCGATCCGCTGCTCGGTGAAGTTGTGCAGAAACACTCCTCGCGCGTTCCGATTTATCCAAAAAGCCACTACGTGATGTCGAGGCCAACCATCAAGCGGGCCATCAAAACGATAAAACAAGAGCTTGAATGGTGGGAACCCAAACTAATCGCGGAAGGCAAACTTCTGGAGGCGCAGCGTCTGCATCAGCGAACTATGTTTGACCTTGAATTGATCAAGGAAATGGGTTTTTGCCGAGGAATTGAGAATTATTCACGACATCTTACCGGTAAGAATCCAGGCGATCCGCCACCTACGCTGCTCGACTATCTACCCCGAGACACGATGATGGTGATTGACGAATCGCATCAGAGCATTCCGCAGATTCGGGGAATGTTTGAAGGCGACCAATCACGGAAACGAACACTCGTTGAGTATGGGTTCCGTCTGCCGTCGGCGCTCGACAACCGACCTCTCAACTTTCAGGAGTTTGAATCGCGGATTGGGCAAACGATTTATGTGTCGGCGACACCTGGACCATATGAACTGACCAAATCGGGCGGGGAAGTGGTTGAGCAGATCATAAGACCAACCGGTCTACTCGATCCCCTCGTTGAGGTTCATCCCGTGAAAGGCCAGATCGACCATTTGCTCGAAGAATGCAGAAAGCGAGCGGATCGTCGTGAGCGAGTTCTGGTGACGACGTTGACGAAGCGGATGGCAGAAGACCTAACTGAGTATTTCACAGAAGTAGGTGTGAGAGTCCGCTATTTACACTCCGATATCGAAACGCTGGAGCGTATCAAAATTCTTCGAGACCTTAGGCGCGGGGAATTTGACGTGCTGGTGGGTATCAACCTTCTTCGAGAAGGTCTGGATCTACCCGAAGTTTCGCTCGTGGCAATACTGGACGCTGACAAAGAAGGTTTCCTACGTTCGGAGCAGTCGTTAATTCAAACGATCGGACGCACTGCGCGAAATTCAGAAGGCAAAGCGATTCTCTATGCTGATCGAATGACGGATTCCATGAAACGGGCAATGGATGAGACGAAACGAAGGCGATCGATTCAGGAAATTTACAATCTTGAACAGGGAATCACTCCGCAAACGATTGTGAAGCCTATTGAGTCAACATTGATTACGGCTTCTGAAGCCGATTACTTTAAAGTGCCTACCGAATGGGAAGAGATCGAGGATTATTCACCTCAGAATATTGAGGCTACGATCACCCGACTCGAAACCGAAATGCGCGGAGCGGCTAAACGATTTGAGTTCGAGCGCGCGGCCGAACTCCGCGATCGAATCAAGGTGTTGCGTGCGCGCGAACTGCAACTCGCTTGATGGCCAAACTATGCTGATCAAATCTGACCCCGACGCCGTAAGATCCTTTCTGACTGATGCGAGCTACATGAGTGAGGGTCAGGCGGAGAGCGTTGCCTTTCCGGAGAGCGCGGCAGAAGTCGCTGACATTCTCAAAGCAGCGAGCCAGGATAAAACACCTATCACTGTTTCCGGGGCAGGGACCGGAACCGTGGGCGGCCGCATACCTTTCGCCGGAGTCGTCATCGCAACGGACAAGCTTAACAGGATCAAAAGCATGGCTCGGAACGAACAAAGCGGTGGCAGTATAGTAGCGGAAGCGGGCGTGCGCCTCGCCGATTTACAACAGTTCGTCGAGAGTGAGGGATTGTTTTATCCGCCCGATCCTACCGAGGGCAGTTGTTATCTTGGTGGGACAGTGGCGACCAATGCCTCCGGTGCGCGCAGCTTTAAATACGGCCCAACCAGAAATCATGTGATGCGGATCAAGGTTGCGTTGGCAACTGGTGAGTTGCTCGATCTCCGGCGAGGGGTGTTTCGAGCGGATGCGAGCGGCCAGATCAAGATTCCGCTACCGTGCGGACGTGTACTTGAAGCCGCGATGCCAACTTACCAGATGCCAAATACACGGAAGCATGCAGCCGGTTATTACGTCGCTCCTCAGGTGGACGTGCTGGATCTTTTTATTGGGAGTGAAGGTACGCTTGGGGTCGTGACGGAAGTCGAAGTAGCTTTACTGCCGAAGCCAGAAGGCTTGTTAAGCGGGACTGTGTTCTTCAATGATGAAAAGAATCTGCTAGCGTTTGTTTCCGAGGCGCGATCGCTTTCACTTAAGAACCGGCAATCAAGCGGCGGAGCCGGCCAGTTGGGATCCCTCCTGGAAAAAGCTCTTGAAATCACCGACCGGAAACCCATTGAACGTCAGGACAATGAAGAGACGTTTAAGCACCTCGATGCTCGAGTTCTAGAGTATTTCGATAGTGAATCGCTGAATTTCCTGCGGACCAAGTATGAAACCATTCCCGCAAAAGCTGTAGGCGCGATTTTTTTCGAACAGGAAACGACGGCTGACACGGAAGACGTGTTGATCAGTGAATGGATGGAATTGATCGAGAAACACGAGGCGCTGAGCGACGATTCCTGGTTTGCGACGACGGAAGGGGACCATGCGAGCCTACGCGAGTTTCGTCATGCGCTTCCGGTGCTGATGAATGAATGGTTTGCGCGTCACAATCAAAGAAAAGTTTCTACGGACATGTCAGTGCCCGATAACGCATTTCCGTCGATGCTGCGTTTTTATAAGGAGACGCTCCGCGCAACCGGTCTTCGGTACACCATCTTCGGTCATATCGGCGACAATCATGTGCACGTGAACATCCTGCCTCGCGACGACAATGAAGCGGCCAAGGCGAGAGAGATCTATTTAGGGTTTGTGAAACGCGCAGTCGAAGTTGGGGGCACGATATCGGCGGAGCACGGGATTGGGAAATTAAAGCGGGAGTACTTACGGCTCCTCTATTCCGATCAGCACCTGCGTGAGATGGCCGCGCTGAAACGAGCGTTTGATCCGGCCGGTGTTTTAGGTCGTGGAAATATTTTTGCAGAAGAGTATCTGTAGTAATGCGTTGTCAGTTGTCAGTGGTTCGTTTAGTTTCGTGTAATAACCTTCACTGGAACACT
>JBGTCM010000501.1:0-13031 GCA_041748795.1 Pyrinomonadaceae bacterium | reverse complement strand
TTATGAAATCAATGACAGGATATGGACGCGGGTCGGCGGCGGGCGAACACTTTTCAGTGTCCGTTGATCTGAAGACGGTGAATAATCGCTTCCTTGACGTTCATTTACGTCTTGGTGGCGAGCTTTCCGCGCTGGAGCCGGCTATCAAGCGACAGATTAGTTCGCGACTTTCGCGTGGACGCGTTGATGTCAACATAGGTTTTGAGAAGACAGCTCAAACGGCTTATGAGTTGAACAGGCCTCTCATCGCGGGCTATGTCAGTGCTTTGCGCGCAATGCAAAGCGAATTTAACATCGGCGGAGAGCTGGACATTAATGTGCTGGCGCGTTTACCGGGGGCGCTGCAACCCGCGCGCGATGGCTTGAGTGATGAAGTGGCAGCGGGTATCGAGCAGGCTGTCGCAGGCGCGTTGGATGAACTCGAGAAGATGCGGGCCCAGGAAGGCGAGGCGCTTCAAAGGGAAATGGCTGAGCGCATCGAGAAGATCGACAAGCTGATTCCAACAATAGAAAGCGCGGCCGCTGGATTAGTCGAGGCTTACCAGTTGCGCCTGCAAAAGCGCATCGCGGAACTGCTCAGTCGCACCGGCCCATTAGTTGAGGTTGACCAGGGCAGGTTGGCCCAGGAAGTCGCTTACCTTTCCGACCGCAGCGATGTCAGCGAAGAGATGGTGCGCTTGCGCAGCCACTTGTCGCAGTTTCGCGACGCGCTCAATTCAACCGGCGAAACCGGAAAGATGCTCGACTTCTTGCTTCAAGAACTTAATCGCGAAGCCAACACCACCTTGTCAAAGTCGACAGATCTATCTATTAAGGAAGCGGCGCTGGCAATTAAGGCTGAAGTGGAGAAGATTCGCGAACAGGTCCAGAATGTTGAGTGAAATAGACCAGTCACAGCAACAGACTGATTCAACTCTGCGCACGTCGGGCGGTCGCGGAATTTTGTTTGTTGTGAGTTCACCTTCAGGTGGCGGTAAAGGGACCTTGATTCGCCGCGTGTTGAGTAAGGTGAGGAACCTTAGCTATTCTGTTTCGTTCACAACCAGGGCCCCTCGCAGTGGCGAGGTCGACGGGCGTGAATATTTCTTCGTTAACACTGAAAAGTTCGAAGAAATGGTGGGGGCTGAGGAGTTTCTGGAATGGGCGCATGTGCACGGCAAACTCTACGGAACTGCTCAGCGCCAGGTTATTCGTGAGATTTCTGAAGGCCGCGACATCATACTTGAGGTCGATGTCCAGGGCGCGGCAAGTGTAAGGTCGTTGGTTGAGGATGCTGTCAGCATCTTCATCTTGCCACCGTCGTTCGAGACCCTAAGGGAACGCTTGCTCGCGAGGGGAACAGATTCTAGTGAAGAACTTGCGCTGCGGTTGCGTAATGCTCCCGCTGAGTTGGAACATTACTCAAATTTTCAATACGTAATTATTAATGACGACATAGATGAAGCGGCGGAACAACTTGCTTCGATAGTTTGTGCGGAACGAGCTCGACTTAGCCGGCAGGCACCTCGAGTAAAGCAGCTGGTTGATGCCTTCACCGCCCGGGAGCTTGGTGAGTCGAACTAAACGTTAGTATTGAAAGCCGCGGTTCAGAGTTCAAGCTGTGGCTTGCGTCGGTCGAAAGCACACCTCAAAGTTGAACTCTGAACTACCGCTCTATTGATTGGTATCGGGAGGAACAATGGCACTAATGACAGCGAATGACGAAGTGAATGATGCAGTGGAAGAAACGGTAGCGCCTGAGATCGATTCTAAGTATCGCCTCATTATTCTGGCTGCAAAGAGAAGCAAGCAGCTTCAGCGAGGCGCGCGGCCGCGTATCGATATCGACGCGATGAAACACAAGAACACGCGTATTGCTTTGGAAGAGGTAATGCGCGGCCGAGTCAATTTCGAGGTTCATACCGAGGGTGACGAACCTGAAGAGTAGCGACCTCACATTCCTTTGTAGTCCGGACCCCCGCCACCCTCTGGAGTCACCCAGTTAATGATCTGGTAAGGATCCATGATGTCGCAGGTCTTGCAATGGACGCAGTTCGAAAAGTTGATCTGTAGCTTCTTCCGACCCCGCTCACCGTCGTCAACCATTTCATAAACCGCTGCCGGACAGAAGCGCTGGCAGGGATTTCCGTACTCTTCAACACACCGCGTCGCGCAGATGTTCAAGTCGAGAACGTGAAGATGACTGGGCTGGTCTTCGCTATGTCCCACTGCAGCGTGGTAAACGTCGGTGAGTTTATTAAAAGCGATCTTTCCGTCAAACTTAAGTCCATTGTAGCGCTGCTCGATGTTGTCTCCGCGATATCCGTAGGCAGATAACTTCCTCATCTCTTCGTGGCCGGCCTCTGCTTTCGCGCGATCGAGAATTCCCCAGGAGCGTCCGCCGGTAAGGTATTGCAGACCTGTGTTCACGAGTCCCATCCAGCGCCCGTGTTTGAAACCCGCATGGAAGTTTCTGACTTTTCGCAGCTCCGGAATGATCCAGCTTTCGTTAACCAGTTGTTCATAACGCTGGAGCTGTTTGGCGGAATAATCTCCAGTCAACAGTGCCTCGAAGATCGCCTGAGCCGCCAGCATGCCGCTCTTAATAGCCGAGTGGATTCCCTTCAAGCGCTGTGAGTTGAGAAAACCGGCACAGTCGCCCACCAACAAGACTCCGTCGGCATAGATCCGCGGCATCGCAAAATACCCGCCGGCTGCGATGGTCTTCGCTCCGTAGCGAATCATCTTGCCTCCGTCCAGCAGTTGCCGCACAAACGGGTGGAGTTTGAACTTCTGAAATTCCGCGTGCGGATCAAGCAGCGGGTCTTTGTAGTCGAGTCCCGTCACGTAACCGATATTCAAGATGCGATTCTGCATCCCGTAGATCCAGCCGCCGCCATAGGTGTTTGAGTCTGACGGATAACCGAGGGTGTGGGTAACTCTTCCCGTAGGATAACGATCGTCGGGCAGCTCCCAAAGCTCCTTCACACCAATGCTATAAACCTGTGGCTCGCGGCCCGCGTCAAGGTTGAGGCGTTGGACCAATTGCTTGGTTAACGAACCTCGTGGGCCTTCGCCGAGTACGGTCACTTTGGCCCGAAGGTCGACGCCTGGCTCAAAGTTGGCCTTCCGATTCCCTTCCTTATCGATACCTTTATCGCCGGTCCGCACACCTACGACTGCGTCGTCCGCATCGTAAAGCAAGTCAGCTCCAGGAAATTCGGGAAAGATGTTGACGCCGGCTTCTTCACACTTCTCTCCGAGCCATGCGGTCAATCGATTGAGCGATACGATGTAATACCCGTGGTTCTTTAAAGGCGGCGGCGTGATTGGCGATTTGATCGCGCGGCTTTTGGTGAGATAGAGAAAGTAATCTTCGTTTACAGTTGATTCCAGCGGCGCTCCCTGCTCGACAAAGTCAGGCATTAACTCCCTGAGGGCCATGGGATCCATAACGGCGCCCGAGAGTATATGCGCTCCAATCGAGGCGCCTTTCTCGATCACACCGATCTCGACGTCGCCAAGTGGTTTGCCCTCGCGCTTTCCTGAGGCCACGTCTTCGTTGTGATTCTTAATCAACCGGGCAAGATGCAGTGCTCCGCTAAGATTTGCAGGCCCCGCGCCCACAAACACTACATCCATCTCCAAAGTTTCGCGTTCCATCAATTAATCCTATTCTGAAAAATGAATGACCATTCAGTTTTGCCGGCGAGTATAGCAAAGTTGTCAACGATACTCACAGGTGTTCAGAGTACGACGTTCAGGTTGCGTCTTCGCAGGACGATGACTAGCTTCTTCCTAACCACGCAAGCTAAAGCTTGTACTCTGTACACCTGTTCCGCAGTGTGATGAAGTCAGTACCACCTCCGGTAGCTGGTGGGTATTACATGGAGCTTCATGATACAGCCACCAATTAGCCCGCACCGTACGGGACAGGTAGAATGTTTTTCAATCCCGAAAGTTGAGAATAACCAGTGGCAGCACCTGTTCATACAAACCGTCTCGCGAAAGAAACCAGCCCTTACCTCTTACAACATGCCCACAATCCGGTGGATTGGTTCCCGTGGGGTGAAGAAGCTTTTGAGGTGGCTCGTCGCGATCAGAAGCCGATACTGCTCAGCATAGGTTACTCGGCTTGCCACTGGTGTCACGTGATGGAGCACGAGTCGTTTGAGAACGAAGCGATAGCAAAGTTAATGAATGAAAACTTCGTTAACATCAAAGTTGATCGCGAAGAACGGCCGGATCTGGATCAGATCTACATGAGCGCCACTCAAATGATGACTCACCACGGCGGTTGGCCCATGACAGTGTTTCTCACTCCAGAAGGCGTCCCATTTTACGCGGGCACTTATTTCCCGCCTGAAGATCGTTACAACATGCCTGGCTTTCCGCGGGTTTTGCTCAGTTTGGCGGAGGCTTATCAAGAGCGCCCCGAAGACATAAAGCAAACGGCTGATTCGGTCTTGACCGAATTGCGACGTGCGACAGCGACAAGCGAGTCGAGCGAGGCATTAACAACGGAGCTGCTCAACTCTGCCTATCGCGGAATGATTAGAAACTACGATTCAGTTAACGGTGGCTTCGGAGGCGCGCCTAAGTTTCCGCCGGCAATGGCCCTCGAGTTTTTGCTTCATCACTTTTACCGCACCGCTGAGCCCCAGGCTTTAGAGATTGTTCGACATAGCATTCGGAAAATGGCTGAAGGCGGCATTTACGATCATTTGGGCGGAGGCTTTCACCGGTACTCAACGGACGCCCGCTGGCTGGTCCCGCATTTCGAAAAGATGTTGTACGACAACGCGCTGCTTTCAAGACTCTATCTTCATTATTACCAGATGACACGTGACGAACTCGCTCGCAACGTTGCCGAGGGCACCCTCGATTATGTTGTGCGCGAAATGACTGATGCAGCTGGTGGTTTTTATTCTACGCAAGATGCGGATTCAGAAGGCGTGGAAGGAAAGTTCTTCGTTTGGAGCATGAGCGAGGTTAAGCAACTTCTCGGTGAATCCGATGCGGCTTTATTTGCTGCATATTACAACCTCAGCGAGGAAGGTAATTTCGAGGGAGAGAATATTCTCAATGTTACGCGCAGCCTTGAGGAAGTTGCCCGTGCTCAGAAAGTGAGCGTTGAGCAGTTGCGTGATGTTTTAGCCAGAGGTCGCAAAAAATTGTTCGACGCGCGCGAGCAAAGGGTCAAACCCGGGCGCGATGAAAAAGTACTAACAGCGTGGAATGGTCTTATGCTGGCGAGCTTCGCCCAAGCCGGGGCCATCCTCGACCGCTCGGATTACACAGATATTGCGCGACGCAATGCACGCTTCGTACTCGACAACCTGCGGAAGGACGGATTGCTGCTGCGCACCTACAAAGACGGACAGGCCAAGCTCAACGCTTATCTTGAAGATTACGCATTTTTTATCGATGGATTGCTTACTCTATTCGAAACCAGCGGTGAGCTTCCCTGGCTGCAAGAAGCATTAGGCCTGACCGAGACAATGATTCGAGAGTTTTGGGATGAACAGGACGGCGGGTTCTTCTACACAGGTCAGAGTCACGAGGAACTGATCGTACGCTCCAAGGATTTCTATGATAACGCCACCCCATCCGGTAATTCCGTCGCTGCTGAAGTGCTGTTACGTATCGGCCTGCTGACAGACAACACTGACTATCAACGCCGCGCAGCGACAATTCTTCGTCTGACCGCAGCCGCGGCAGGCCGCTATCCATCCGGCTTCGGACGTCTGCTGTGTGCTCTCGATTTCCATCTCGGGAAGCCAAAAGAGATTGCGCTCATCGGGTCTCGGGGGTCCGACGATACACAAGCCCTCCAAAAAGAGGTCTGGCAAACTTACTTACCAAACAAAGTTGTCGCGATGGCCGTCCCGGGGGACCTTGCCGCTTCACAGCTAAGTCCGCTACTTCGGGATCGGCCACAGTTAGAAGGCCTGGCTACGGCATATGTATGTGAGAGTTTTACCTGCAAACAGCCGGTAAACACCCCCTTGGAGTTGGCTTCACAGCTGCAAATTAAGGTTGCGACAGCAACGTAGCTCCGTTCCCATTTGTCCTTGCGCCGGTTGTCGTCGCGCAAGTCTATGCACTCGTATGCTAAAACCCCTCAGAAACTTTCCGAAACCTTGACTCCAAGCTATTGAAACGGCTATCTTTACCAGTGTGCCAAACGTTGTTGGTACATGGCCAACCAGCCCCACGACTAATCTAATTCTCAGGTAAGCTTTCCGCTCCGGCGCAGACCGCTCCACAAGAACCACGCCCCGCTTCGATCGGGCTTTCAGGCCCCGAACAAGGAACATAGACAATGACTAATCCCAGGACCTGGACGAGTCCACTGTTGTTAATCAGCATTCGAGTGATAGCTCTTGGTCTCCTTTGTACCTCTCTGATCTCCACGGCCACGCTTCCATTCTTCGCAGGCGCGGGTCTGTTGTTGTGGCTCGTTCTGCTTGTCTTAACTCTGGCTGCGAGCCGCTTCACTGTATCCATCACCAGTACTATCGGCGTTAGTCAGAGTCGTAAGTCGGTGGCAGATGCCCTCGTTTTTCTGGCCGTTATACTCTATGCAGTACCTCCGGCGGACGCGGCCGGCCCTGCCACGCTGCTGGCAGCTATCGTAGGATTAGTTTCAACTTACGGCTTAGCAAGCCGCAGAGAAGTAATTTCAACGACAGCGATCGCGGTTATCTCCACTTTCATTTCAGCATCGTGTTACGGTTTTCTCGCCGACCTTTTTGCGCAGAACCTTCCTCATGACGCGGGTGGCGGCCTGCCACTGAATGTCATTCTGGTCCCCCTTTGCGTCCTTGCGGTGCTTCAGTATTTCCTCAGCACTCTGGCTACTGTCTACCTTTTAAGTTTCATTGACGGAAAACCGCGCGAGGTTCCTTCGAAAGAAAGCCTCGTGTGGACTTTGACCACTCAGGTCGCCGGCGCAGCTTCAGCGGTGTTGTTTTATTCAGCTCTCAAAGGCGAAGGTGTCCCGTCAGTTCTACTTGGGTTGCTAATAATCGGTCTCGTGCACTTGCTCTATCGATTCAACGAAAAACGATTAAACGAAGTAAGGCGCGCCGAGGCTGAGCAGCGCAGGCACGTGGAAGAGATGGCAACGATTCATATGAACACTATTGAGTCGTTGGCCATCGCGATTGACGCGAAGGACCAGACCACACACGGACACGTGCGTCGCACGCAGATTTACGCTTCCGAAATGGGAAGGTTATTTGATGTCAAAAGCACGGAGTTGCAGGCACTCTTCGCTGGCGCTTTACTGCACGACATCGGCAAACTCGCGGTCCCTGAGTACATCCTCAACAAGCCTGGCAAACTAACCGAGGCTGAGTTTGCCAAAATGAAAATACATCCAACGGTCGGAGGCGACATCCTCAGACGGGTCAATTTCCCTTACCCGGTCGAGGACATCGTGCGTTATCACCATGAGAAATGGGACGGCAGCGGCTACCCGAAAGGTTTGCGAGGTGAGGGTATTCCCCTCGTCGCCCGGATTATTTCGGTAGTCGATTTCTACGATGCCACCCGCTGTGACCGTCCTTATCGCAAAGGTATGAAGCGCGAGGAATCGCTGTCGCTATTGAGAAGTATGGCGGCAAGCGCTTTCGATCCGAAGGTAGTTGAAAAATTCATTGAGCACGTCGAAGACTTTGACCGGTTGATCGCCGCCGAAGATATTCAGGAACAGGTTACGTCGGAAATCGCCGAAGATGATTACCAGACACAGACCAAACCCGATGCCGGCCTGGCATCAAATGTCATGGGTGCGCCGGATGACGATGCGGGATTCAGATCGATCACCGAAGCTCAACGCGAAGTATTTGCGCTTCACGAGATTGCTCAAACTATCGGTTCATCACTCAACCTCAACGACACGGTAACTTTAGTTTCCAACAAGCTCCGGGCCATAGTGCCATTCGACACCTGCGTCATCTTCGTGGTCGATGAGAAAAACGGTAAGGCCTTCGCAGCCCACGTCGCCGGAGAGCAAGCGGAAGCCTTCAGCAAGCGCCGCATGAATATCGGCGACGGAATTACCGGCTGGGTAATTGCAAACTCGCGATCGATGTGCAATGCCTCTCCTGATTTGGATCTGGTAGGAATGCCAGACGAAGTTGCCAAGAGCTATCGTGGCGTGCTGGTTTCCCCGTTGCTGCGCGAAGACGGTGCGTTTGGCGCCATCTCGCTCTATTCCAGGAGCCGAACTTCCTATACGACGGAACATGTGCGACTGCTCGAATCTGTATGTCAACATGCGTCGACCGCTCTTAACAACGCGATGACTTTCGAGAAAACGAAAGAGAGCGCGCTGGTTGATCCGTTGACCGACCTACCAAACGCTCGTGGCTTCTACATGATGCTGGAGCAACGCATAGCCGAGTGCCAGCGCATGAGCAATGAATCCCTGGCCGTGGTGAGCATGGACATTGACGATTTCAAACGTATCAACGACGTGTATGGACATGCCATCGGCGATCGCCTACTTGCCAGCATTAGTGCGGTGATTCGAAAAGAACTCAGGCAAATGGATATTCTGACTCGTTACGCGGGCGACGAATTTGTCGCGATCATGCCCATGGCTTCGGGCCAGGTGGCGGCATCAGTTGGTGAACGTATTCGAAATGCGGTCGAAGCTCAGAAGTTTACAGTGCGTGCTGACAAATTTGAACGCGTAGGGATCAGTGTGGGCGTGGCCTGCTATCCGGACAATGGAGACACGACGGAGGAATTGCTGACCGCGGCCGCGCGGAAGATGCAGGCCAACAAGCATTCGCGCAAAACAGTTATCAACCTCTCCAATGACTCAGTGACTTCACTCGACGCTTTTAGATAGGCGGCAGTGATCGGGTAATTGAAGCGCACTTCGCGAAATGCGGGGTGCGCTTTTTTGTTTAACTAACGGGCTTTGGAGTTTACTGAAACTGTCGTAGCAAGCGCTGGAATAAGCGTTTTTTGCACGTCGTAGAAAACCTGCGTATAATCAGGCCCGACATCAATTCAACCCCAAATAAGATTCGTATTTCCGATCCGCCCTCAGATGGCGGTTCATTATTCGAAAGTGCTGCCTGTGGCAAAGTCAAATTCTGATATGAGAAAACGCACGCCGGAGCCGTCGCGGCGCGGAGCAGATGAAAAGAGCGCCACGGGCGTGCTGGATCGAGATTCGGTGGCAGTTGCGAATACCGGTGAACTCCGTAAGGAGCAGCAGCAGGTTAAGGCAGATCAGAAGGGCCGCATTGCCACATTGGATAAAGAGACACTGGTGAACATCTATCACCAGATGGTCCTGGTGCGCCGTTTCGAAGAAAAATCCGCCGAAGTTTATAGCGCGGGCAAAATCGGTGGCTTCTGCCATTTGTATATTGGGCAAGAGGCTGTGGCCATCGGATCAATCTCAGCGATCCGCAAAGATGACTACGTGCTGACGAGCTATCGCGAGCACGCTCACGCTATCGCGAAGGGCATGACGCCAGAGTCTGTAATGGCGGAACTCTTTGGCAAAGCAACGGGATGCTCGAAGGGCAAGGGCGGGTCAATGCACATGTTCGACAAGGAAGTAAACTTCCTTGGCGGCCATGCGATCGTGGGAGGCCAGATAGCGCTGGCGACCGGAGTTGCCTTTGCGTCGAAATACAAAGGCACCGATCAAGTCACGCTTTGTTACTTCGGCGAAGCTGCGGTAAACCAGGGTGCATTCCACGAATCGTTGAATATGGCCCAGTTATGGAAGCTGCCCTGCATCTATATCTGCGAAAACAATCAATACGGGATGGGAACGTCGCTTCAACGCGCAATGTCATCGCACGATATCTCTGAGAAAGCCTGTGCCTACGACATTGCTTCGGAGTTTGTCGACGGAATGGACGTGCTGGCTGTGCGTGAGGCAACGTTGCGCGCTGTCGAACGGGCCCGCCAGAATTATCTACCCACGTTGCTTGAGGTTCGCACCTATCGCTTCATGGGTCATTCCATGTCGGATCCCGGCAACTACCGCACGCGCGCGGAAATCGAGCGTCACCAGGAGCGCGATCCCATCAAACTGTTTGCTACCAGTTTGAAAGAAGAAGGCGTAATGGCAGACAAGGAATTTGAAGACATTGAAGCGCAGGTGCGTGAACAGGTTGAGAAGTCGCTTCGCTTTGCCGAGGAAAGTCCGCTTCCCGATACCGCAGAACTTTACACAAACGTTTACGCCAATCCGATAGAGCCAGGCAAACGCTAGCAACAACCGAGTCGAGGAACAACAGATGGCGGTAATGACAATTCGCGAGGCGCTCAACCAAGCTTTACGTGAGGAGATGCTGCGCGATGAAAGCGTTTTCCTGATGGGAGAAGAGGTCGCCGAATACCAGGGGGCCTACAAAGTTACCAAGGGTTTGCTCCAGGAGCTGGGCCCCAAACGAGTCATAGATACTCCAATTACAGAGCTGGGTTTCGCCGGCCTTGGTGTCGGTGCTGCGATGGTAGGGCTGCGGCCAGTCATCGAGTTCATGACCTGGAACTTTTCGATCCTTGCCACCGACCAGATCATCAACTCAGCTGCGAAGATGCTCTACATGTCTGGGGGCCAGTTTAATATCCCAATGGTTTTTCGTGGCCCCGGTGGTTCCGCTTTCCAGGTTGGATCTCAACATTCGCAGGCGCTCGAATCCTGGTATGCCTACTTCCCCGGGCTGAAAGTGGTGATGCCGTCAACACCTGCAGACGCAAAGGGTTTGCTCAAGTCAGCTATCCGGGACGACGACCCAGTCATTTTCATCGAGCAGGAAAGAATGTATGGCAACAAGGGTGAGGTGCCGGATGACCCCGATTTCATCGTGCCGCTCGGAGTTGCCGACATCAAACGCGAGGGCACTGATGCCACGATTGTGGCGCGGTCGTTGACGGTGCCCATCGCCCTTAAGGCCGCAGAGCAACTGGAAAAGCAGGGCATTTCATGTGAAGTGATTGATCCTCGAACTATTCGACCTCTCGATATTGGCACAATCATTGAATCGGTGAAGAAGACGAACCGGGTAGTAGTGGCTGAGGAATCACATCCTTTTTGCGGTGTTGGGGCTGAGATCAGTCTTCAAATCACGGAGAGAGCATTCGACTATCTCGACGCCCCGGTGAAACGAGTCTCAGGGGCCGATGTCCCAATGCCTTACGCAAAGAATCTCGAGGACCTGGCTATACCTAATGTAGACCAGATCGTCGCCGCTGTTCGCGAAGTCGCCTATATGTAAAAACGTTGTCAGTGGTCAGTAGTCCGTTGGAAAGAACCACACCAACTGACCTACTTCATAAAGCAACTAACAACTAACAACTAACAACTGACCACGGACAACTGACCAAGGACCAATTTGAATGGCTACTCAGGTAATCATGCCGAAGCTCTCTCCCACGATGGAAGAGGGCCAACTCTCCCGCTGGCTGAAGAAGGAAGGCGATAAGGTATCGATGGGCGAGCCACTCGCCGAAATTGATACCGACAAGGCCACTATGGAGATGCAGGCACTCGGCAATGGAGTGTTGCGCAAGATTTTGATCCAGGAAGGTGAATCTGCGCCGTTGGGCCAGGTAATTGCCATCATCGGCGAGCCGGATGAAGATATCTCAGCGATGGTCAGCAAGAGTGGTTCGAACGAATCTACCAAGGCAAGCCCACCCGCAGAAACGAAAGAATCGGAAACAAGCGAGTCCGAACCGAAACCTGTTGAAACGAAGCCCGCAGCCTCTGCGCCCGCCGCGACCGACACGGCGGGTGGTAACGGTCAGAGTGCGACTAAACCCGCGGCTGCAGCATCCGGAGGGCGTCTTATTGTTTCTCCACTTGCGGCCCGGATGGCTGCGGAGTCAGGTATCGATTTACGTTCCATCAATGGAAGTGGTCCAGGTGGAAGAATTATCAAACGAGACGTTGAAGGTTTAATGAGTGGAGCCGCGGCTGGAGCCGCACGCCAGCCCGATAAGAGTCACCTGCCCGCTGTCGGCAGTGCCGCAGTTGCCAAACGCGAGCCTGGCAAGCCTTCCGCATATCGCGACGAACCAATTACCGAGATCCGGCGCATCATCGCGAAGCGATTAGTAACCTCGCTTGGTCCAATTCCCCATTTCTTCCTAACTACCGAGATTGAGATGGATCGCGTCGCTGACATGCGTGAAGCCATCAAGCAACTCGATCCCGATCTCAAGATTAGTGTTAACGACATCATCATCAAGGTAGCCGCGGCAGCGCTCGTCCAACATCCGCAAGTGAATGCGTCGTTTCAGGATAAGGTCATCAGATATTACGAGGATGCTGACATTGGTGTCGCGGTAGCTATCGATGATGGATTGATTACTCCGGTGGTGCGCGCGGCGGATCAAAAGTCACTGAGCGAAATCGCTGCTGAAGTACGCGAGCTTGCCGGGCGCGCACGGGAAAAACGACTAAAACCGGAAGAATACACCGGGGCTAGTTTTTCTATCAGCAACCTGGGAATGTTTGGGATAGATGAATTCACTGCCGTGATCAATCCGCCTGAAGGCGCGATCCTGGCCGTGGGCGCAATGTCGCCTAAGCCGGTAGTTAGAGACAATCAGGTGGTTGTACGGCAAATGATGCGCGTGACCATGTCATGCGATCATCGCGTGATCGACGGCGCGACTGGTGCGAAGTTTCTACAAACGTTTAAGAAGGTCCTCGAGAATCCACTGTTTCTGGTTGTGTAAAACACCTGGAGGTCAACACATGAAAAGAATGTTCTTCATTTCGGGATTTATCATGGCATGCGTCTTCGCAGCATTGGCCGCGAGCGTTTTACCCGCGGCGGACTTAGCCGGCACGTGGACCCTGGACAAAGCGAAGAGCCAGGGGCTCGACCCAAGACTGCAGAACGCCGAAAGCGTCCAGTGGATCATTACTCAGGACGATAAAAAGATCTCGATCGAGCCAAAGGTGACAGCCGGTCAGCCTCCCGCAGGCGCACCGCCAGCAGGCGCGCCGCCGGCAGGTGGCCCTCCAGGTGGCGGCGGCGGAGGCGGTCGTGGCCCAG
>JBGTCM010000500.1:0-5180 GCA_041748795.1 Pyrinomonadaceae bacterium | reverse complement strand
GCCATGTTGGCGCTCACCGCTAGCAGCACGATGGGTTGCGTCAAACGCAGAGCCACGATGCCCCACAGTGAAACCATTGTGAGCACGCCGTAATAAATCACACGCACATCACCGGTTCGCCAGCCGCGTATGCGTTTGCTTCCGGTCCAAAGAATATCGGTGACGGCTCGCGTCAGCCCCTCGAGGAGGTCTAGCTGCGTCTTGAATAAAACCCAGACACCAAGGATTGCAATCGCGCCGCCGAAGACCGCTCCTTTCTGATGGCCCACAGCTTGCGCCAGAGCAGCGGCAATGCCGAGTCCGCGGATGTCGCTGCCAGACGGAACGAACGTCACGTACAGTAAAGCCGGCAACGCCATTCCGAGGATTGCGCCCACGAAATAGACGTACCACTGGTCAACGCGGACGATTCGCCACCACTGCTGCCAACAGTCCAGCGCAGAACTCGTTGGACTGAAGGTGCTGCCGGAATGAGCCAGCACTACCTTTTTCCCACCCACGGCAGCGGGTATGTAACCCACGACGCTGCTCATTCCGTATCCCTTATCGCGCGCCCAATTGCTCAACGTGAGATTAATCACCCCACCACCGCCGGTGTAGGCGGCGAATGCGGCAAGCAGGAAAAAATCAGCACCGGGTGGAATCAGTTGGAAAGACCCGCTTCTGGTATCGAATGCTGCAAAGCCGGCGAGCGCCGACCACCAGCTTGTCGCGGGAACGAATAGCACCGCAAGCACACCCATCCCGCCGATGATAACTGCAACCAGAATCCAGTTCAGAATCTCCAGCGTGCGTTCTATGCGGCGCCCAATTAATAAAATCATTCCGCAGATGAGGAAGAGTCCGACGCCAATGCCGTACACGACATTGGCGTCCGCGGCTGCGGGCAGCCGTTTCGCGAATAGGAAGAAGACCGCGCCTGCCGCGGCGCCTGCCCAACCGGGCCAACCGAGCTGAAGGAAATAGAGTATCGAATAAAACCAGGCCCAGAATGTCGAGTGCGGCGGCGTGCGCATAAAACCGGTAACGACGGGCTCACCGGTAGCCATTGTGTAGCGCATCAACTCGACGTTGAGAAGTGTTTGGAGCAGCGCCGCGACGCCAACAATCCAGAGGAGAGATAAACCATACTTTACGAAAGCCGCTGGTCCAAGCAGAAACTCACCACTTCCGATGGAAGCGCCGAGCACAATAACGCCCGGACCTACCGCGCTCAGCCAACCCAGTCCATGCGGTTTCGGAGCCGGCGGCAGGTCAGCGATTTTCCAGGGTTCGAGCCCTGTGCGAGCTTCCCGCGGCGATTCGTTAGCCCCATGCTTTGGTGAGAGAGTAGTCACCGTTGAATCATGGATAAACAACCACTATTTATTTGGAATCTGGCAACTCCGGCATCCCTTGAAAAGTCAAACCCTTGCTGGTAAAGGCGGCCATAGTAGCAGATTACCAAACCGGGCTTGCTCGGTGTTAAGCTGGCCTGGCCCCTTAGCGTGAACGTAAAGCAAACTGTTAGTTTGCGGCCCCGTGGCCTACACGGACTGTGAAGTCCACAAAACGTTGGGCTGCGGCACAATAGTTCAACCTGGCTTGAGCCGCAAGATCCGCAAACTAACAGTTTGCGTTACGTTGTTGACCCCATGTCATTGGAAACCTATTTTCGGGCCCTCTCGTACGCGATGATCGCCTCGGCAACCCTGGCGCTCGTACTCGCCGGAGGCCTGCACATCGTTCTCGCGATCGTATTTTTCGCTTGCATGGGCGTGGCCTGGAAGCTTGAAGGAACCAGGTGGCAACTATCGGAGCGCATGGGCCTGGTCATCGTGCTGCTTTCGATTCCGTTGTTCATTCTCGATTGGTACTACCAAAAGTCTATCGGCGAACCAGATGGAAGGTTGGGTGTCAACGCGCTGGCCCATCTCATCATCTTTCTCGCGGCGGTAAAACTCGTACAGGTCAAAAAGAATCGTGATTGGGTTTTTCTCTACCTGATCTCATTTTTCTCAATTCTATTGGCAGCCGGACTAAGCCTCAGTCCTGTTTTTCTGGCTAGTTTGACGCTGTATTTGCTGTTTGGACTCTCCACAATTATTGCCTTCGAGATTCTGAAATCGAAACAGTCTGTCGCCCCCAGCGAAACACGACTACTTGTCGCACCCGACTCGCGTATCTTTAAAAACGTTTCACGTCGAAGTAAGCGAAACGCCGAAGCGGGTAGGTTGCCTGGCGTGGCCGTAGTGTTATTGGTGCTTATCTTTGTCCTGGCGCTGCCGCTGTTTCTTATCGCGCCCCGCACGGGCGCCTCGATGCTGTCTCGCAGCGGCGGTGGGCTGACGAACCTGATCGGTTTCTCAGAGACTGTTTCGCTGGGTGAGATTGGCAGCCTCAAAAAAGATAATGCAGTGGTGATGCACATCCGTCTGGATGAACTGCGGCTGGGCCAGGACCTAAGGTGGCGCGGTGTGGCCCTTGACGAGTTTAACGGCCGCTCCTGGAAAAAGTCCTCCATAGCGCGTGGCGCGACGGAGAAGAAAAATGACAAGGGTTTGATTCCTATCGGTTACACGGAAGCACTCGATCGACTTACGTCCCAAACAGTTTTTTTGGAAGCGGTAGAGACCCCGGTCATCTTCGCAGCGTCGCGGCCGGTCGCTATCCGAAGTGATTTCCCATCGCTGTGGGTCGATGGAGAAGATTCGGTGCAACGGCGTCGACCTGGCCTTGGGCGCGTAATGTATAAGGCGTTGTCTGACATGACGCGCCCCGACGTGTCAGTACTCCGAAGCGACGACGGGCGTGATCCGGCTTCTTTCGAACGTTACAAACAATTACCGGCAAGACTCGACCCCAGAATTGAAGCACGGACCAACGCGATAGTTGTTAACGCGCAGGCACGCAACCGGTACGACATTGCGAAGGCGATCGAATCGCAACTGCAACTGGATTATGGCTACAGCCTGGAAATGAAGGCCAGTGGCCCCGACCCGCTTGCCGACTTCCTCTTTAATATTAAGTCCGGCCATTGCGAATACTTTTCGACCGCCATGGCGGTCATGCTCAGAACACGCGGAATCCCTGCCAGAGTCGTAAATGGTTTTCTGCCCGGCGAGTATAACGACGCAGCCGGCGCTTACACCGTCAGACAGAGCGACGCGCATTCATGGGTGGAAGTGTATTTTCCCGAGAATCGCGCCTGGGTAACGTTTGATCCCACACCAATCGCCGGAAGAATTGAACCGGTGCACCTGGGCCTTACCGCGCAGTTAGGAAAGTATGCCGCCGCGTTTGAGTTGTTTTGGTTTCAGTACGTCGTTGGCTACGATCAACAGGAGCAGCGTTCGCTCGCCGCTTCTCTCAACACACAGCTTTTTTCATTCCGTCATTCGCTGACTCGAACTATCTCCGGCATCAGCAACGCCGTCGTCGCGAATAGCCAGGTCGTAATATTGATCGGCGCGGCAATCGTAGGCATTCTGATACTCTTTTTTGTCGGCGATCGCGTTCGGCGTTTCGGGTGGCGACGAGGATTGTCTATCAAAGGCGCTCAGGCTTCTGACGACCACTCAAGTGTTGTGTTCTTTGAAAAGTTAATGACTTTGTTGGCACGTCGAGGCATGCAGCGAGATTCTCATCTGACACCGTTGGAGTTTGCCAGTAGCCTGGATTTCCACGCCGCGCTGACGGTCACGCGGGCTTACAACCGCGTGAGATTTGGCGGACAGAAGTTGTCGCCGGCGGAGATAAGAGAAATTGAGCGGACTCTAAACGAACTTGAAGGAGCCACGGAGCAATGAATCGCGAACCCAAGAAAAAGATAGTGGTCCAGCCCGCGATAGCGGGCGATAGAGTAAAGCCTGGGGTGGAGCGCAGCGGAACCCCGGTTCATGGTCTTTCTGTGCAATTGACCTGGAAGGGCAGATTTTGTTGAAAGGTTTGAGGCTCCGCCGCGATTTGACGAGAATCCTCTTTGCAGCGCTGCTGTGCGCTGCGGCAGTTCCGGCCGCACAGAGTGAGCCTCAGTCGGATACGAAACAGTTACTGGAGCGCGCGCGACAGAAATACTACAACCTTCGACGGTCAGGTCTTATCGACTTCCAGGCGAACGTCAAGCCAAACTGGAAATTAATATTCACGGGTATTGAACCGAACCCAGCGGCGATGAAAGTGTTTGAAGGGCTGCATTTTTCAGTGGCGCTCGATTCCGGGAGCAAGTTACGGGTATATCACCATGCAGATGTGACACCGTCGGATCCACAGGCAGTGGACCGCAACGAGAGGATCTTTAGGGACATGGACCAGGCGGTCTCACGATTCATGGCTACCTGGTCGATCTTCATGCTTACCTCTCCGTTCCCTGAGGTTAATAGTGGTTATAAGGAAGTCGACGGACGGTATCACTTCCTTCACAAGGAGGGTGGCAGCGATGTGCTGACCATCACTGACCAGGATTTCATGATTATTGAGATCAAAGTATCGGGCACCGGCTTCACCTCGTCTCTTCGTCCGGTTCTGGAAAAGACAACCATGGGATTTGTCTTACGCGGTTATGACGCGAACTTCGAGACCCCATCGCCGACGCGCAATACTCTGTTAGAGGTGCGCCTCGATTACCAGGAGGTGAAGGGTTTGCAATTGCCACGAAAGGTCAACGTGAACACCGTCTACGACGGAAAGCCGGCGCAATTGGAGTATCGCTTCGTTGACTATCAGGTGACGGTGCGCTGACGTTTTAAATAGTCTATTGGGCTGAATTTTGTCTTTGCCGAAGACTTATTACTGAATACGCGTAGCGGTATCAGAACCGGAAGCGGTAGCGACCGGGTAGCCGTTGGAAGGAATAGCGAGCCTTTCCCCAATAACCGTACGCCCTTTGCTGAGAGGCGACCCGGTCGCTATCGCTTCCGGTTCTGATACCGGCTTGAGCGCACCTTTTTTGTGCAAAGCCCTGAAGCGTTTAACAGGAGAATATGAAGAAAGTTGGATTTGTCAGTCTTGGTTGTCCCAAAAACCTCGTCGATAGTGAGGTGATGATGGGCCAACTGATGGCCAATGGTTACGAATTGACCGCGGACGCGAGCGATGCAGACACGGTCGTCGTCAACACCTGTGGTTTTATCGAGTCGGCAAAGCAGGAATCGATCGATGCGATTCTCGAAGCCGCGCGGTTAAAGACCGAGGGCAAGGCC
>JBGTCM010000499.1:0-3300 GCA_041748795.1 Pyrinomonadaceae bacterium | reverse complement strand
TGAATGATGAAAAGCTGAGCGAGCGAGGACCAGACCATCCAGCAGCGTCACTGTCACACAAACATCTACGCCGCCCGCCAGCGTGCGCAGCATGCGGCTGGCCTGCGAGCCGTGGATATAAAGACGATCGTCAACACGCGCATAACCGGTAGGAATTACAAACGGCTTGCCGTCGACAGAGAAGCCGACGTGGCAGATGAATCCTTCATCGAGAATCCCGTAAACCGATTCGCGATCATAAACGCCGCGCTTCGGGAGCCGTTTTAGTGTGGTGCGGTCAGTCCTGGGAAAGTCCATCCGTGAATCGTAAAGCGTAACTTGCGAATCGTAAATAGGTAGGACAGACATTCCTGTCTGTCGGTCTCTAGCTAACAGTCAGTGTAGTTGCTTCCGATTGGTAGGGACTTAATTCCTGCCCTGACTTCTCTAACACGGTCTGTCTTCTCCCGAACGACCGACAGACAGGAATGTCTGTCCTACTGTAGTAGAATATTCCCTTGAGCTTCATACAACATTCGACGGCTGCAAAGCCGAAGCATCCGACGTTCCTGTTCCTGTTGATGATAGTCGCGCTTATCGTCTCGTCGTCTGCTTGTGGCAATGACAAGGCAGGCGAAACGGAAGCGACTCCGGTTCTTTCAGGTCCACCGTCTACAACGTTTCCTATGCCGCCACTTAAGGCAGATGCGGCAATGGGTTGGGTGACGGGTGACGGCCAGCGACAGAACTTGGCGAGTTATCAAGGCAATGTGGTGGTGATCGATTTCTATGCGACCTGGTGTGAGCCTTGCCGGGAAAGCATTCCGCACCTTGTTACACTTCAAAATCAACTCGGCGCTCAGGGCCTTCAAATCATTGGGCTAAACGTCGGTGGCCCGGACGACCGTGTTAAGGTTGCACAATTTGCACGCGATCTTGGTGTTAACTATCCGCTGGGATTCCCGGATAAGACGTTGACGGACTTTTTCCTGTCTGACGATCAGACGATTCCGCAGACATTCGTCTTTGGCCGGGAAGGGCAGTTAATAAAAAGGCTGATTGGATATCAAAAATCGAGCGGCGTAGAGCTCGAAAAGGCAATCACTACTGGGATGAAAACAAAGTAGGGCAAACGGTAGATGGCAAACAAACAGGTAAGAAAAGCAAAGATTCTGGCGACGTTGGGACCTGCATCGCGTGAGCCGGCTGTCATTGAAAGCCTGATTAAAGCCGGGGCAAATGGTGTGCGCATCAACATGTCTCACGGCACGCGCGAAGAGCAAGCGGACGATATACAGAGAGCACGGACCGCAGCTAAAAAGTTAAATCGTTCACTCGCGGTTTTGGTTGATCTGTCAGGTCCCAAGATTCGAACGCGTCAACTCAAGGATGGACAACCGGTCACCCTCAACGCAGGAGATCTATTCATTCTTACTACCCGAGAGATTCTCGGGGATGAAAGTGAAGTGGCCACGAACTACCCCGATCTGCCGCGCGTGGTTGAAGCGGGGAGTCGACTTTTACTCGACGACGGAGCAATCGCTCTGGTTGTTGAAAGTACAACCAAAACCGACGTCACTTGCCGGGTAATAAACGGCGGCATCCTGGGTGAACGCAAAGGCATTAACCTGCCCGGTGTCCCTTTGCCCATCGATTCGCTCACGGCAAAAGATATTGAAGATCTTCACTGGGCAGTCGAGCAGGACGTCGATTATATAGCCCTGTCATTCGTCCGCAGGGCGGAGGATTGCTCGCGTGCGAAAACGCTGATCATGGAAGCCGGAGGCCGCGCGCCGCTGGTCGCAAAAATTGAAAAGGCGGAGGCCATCGATCATCTCGATGAAATCATTGCCACAGCTGACGCGATCATGGTGGCGCGCGGTGATCTTGGCGTAGAGACTAGTGTCGAACTGGTACCCGTTTATCAAAAACGGATCATCGAAAAGTCGGTGAAGGCCGGGAAGATGGTGATTACCGCCACGCAAATGCTTCAGTCCATGGTTTCTAGTCCCCGGCCCACTCGCGCCGAAGCATCCGATGTTGCCAACGCTGTTTGGGATGGGACCGACGCGCTCATGTTGTCAAACGAAACGGCGAGTGGACAGCATCCGGTTCCTGCGGTTGAGACAATGTGCCGGATAATTGAAGCTGCGGAAACAGCGAGAGAGCCGGATCAAAATAAGGTAGAGCACTGGAGGGGGCGTCAAACGGGACGTGTCAGCCGCGCGCTTTGTGAGGCTGCTGCTTTTGCTGCCGATGAAATGGGAACGCGGGTCACGGCGGTACTGACCGAGTCGGGATTGATGGCCCGCAGGCTCTCGGCGTTGCGACCCGATCAACGAATCGTGGCCCTGACGAATTCCGTTGTCGTGCAAAACGAGTTGGCGTTGATTTGGGGAGTCGAGTCGTTGGTGGTTCCGTCAGCGACTACCACGGATGATATTCTCAAGGCCGGAGAGCAAGCGCTCCTCGAGGGCGGCGTAGTCGAGCGGGGCGAGATGATTGTAATCATGGCCGGCAGGCTTTCCGGACTTGGGCTGTCGAGTTCGGTAACGATCTTCACGGTAGGCGGCACGCTAGCCCCGGGCCGAACGTAGGTTTGAAGTAACGCAAACTGTTAGTTTGCGGGCCGGGGAATTAAAGCGACATCGATTGCACCTCGTGCTCGCGGCTTGCCGCTTTCCGTGCGGAAAGGCTCTGCCTTTCCGAATTAGACTTTCTGATTCGAGGCTGCGCCCTCCGGTGTGTCCTTCGAGGCATAGCCTCTGGCAATTAAATTATGAACTGCTCGGAAAGGCAGAGCCTTTCCGCACGGAAGGCGGCACAGCCGCTCGGACCTTAGCTATGATCTTGTGAGGCCCGGGTACTGCGGCTAAAAGCAAACTAACAGTTTGCTTTACCTCAGACGGCACGCTTGCTTCTTGTCATAAAGCTGCAGATCGCTCTTCAATTTTGCAAGCAATTCAGTTTTGCCTTCCTGCTCTGCCTTAACTATCAACTTTCGCACCCACTCCGCTGCTTCGCTGCACCGCCCGAGTTCAGCCAGGGCCATCGCCACCACCGCGCCGTGTTGTAATAAGCCTGTCGCGTGGTAAACGCGTTGCGCCAACTCGAGTGCCTTGGCGCCGTTGCGTAAATCTAACTGCGGCGATGCCGCAAGTGTGTACGCCAGCATTAACATCGTCTGACCTTTTTGCGGGTATCGCGCGTAGCTGGTTTCTAAAGCGTCAAGTGCCTGCTTGTGCTGCCGGTTCCGTTGCAGAAGTTTCACTTGTTCCAACAACGCTTGTTCGTTATTAGGATCAGCCTGCACTACCCCCG
>JBGTCM010000498.1:0-7240 GCA_041748795.1 Pyrinomonadaceae bacterium | reverse complement strand
CTGCCAATCGCCGGCGGCCTTCAACACAGACACCTGACCACCCTGGCCGATCAGTAAAACCTTGTCGTCGGCAGCAACGGGAGACGCAAAGTATTTATCAATCGCTCCGTGCAGGCGCCCTTGCTTGATCACCTGCCCGGTAGCTGGATCAAACGAAATCAGAATTCCGCTGTCGTTGATCATGTACAGCACACCCTTGTAGAGCAACGTCGACGGAACCTGCGGCACCGGTTTCGTATAACGCCAACGGATCGCGGTCGCTGTTTGATCACCCTGTCCGCCCATTTTGATCGCGAGCAGCCCATTCTCGGAGGCCATCATGCCGCGAAAGACGTCCCAATCCCTGGCGTTCAAATTTCCATCGCGGTCCATATCAAACGCCTCAAATGCGGCATTCAACATCTTGTCCATTTGCTCTGTGCCGGAAACTTCGGTTTTCGCGATCAGCTTGTCGCCATTCTTGTCGTACCTGGTCCACGCCTCTTCGAGTGGAATCGTCTTCACCTGCGCTCCGGGTTGATTCTGAGGGAACCCCCAACCGTTGATGTAAAGAGTCTCTCCGTCACTGCTGGCGATGGATTTCATCTCGCAAGCAAGGCCGCGTACCCACCAAACTCTCTTGCCGTCATTCACTGAGTAAGCGGAAAGCTGGAACGATTCAGGGATCACGATCTGTTTAGGACCCTGCTTCGGTTGATAGACGGTCGGTGTCGAGTAACCTGAGATAACAACCGGACGATCAACTTTCCAGCGCACGCGTCCGCTGTTCTTATCGACGGCGATCAGATAGGAGCTGGGACTGTCCTGATCCACGGGCAGGATTACCTTGTCATCGACGAGAATCGGCGAGGCCCCAAAACCGTAGAACATATTGAACGGCCCAAGCGGTAGCCGCCATCGTTCCTTGCCCAGACGATCAAACGAGATCATCCCAAACTCCTGGAAGAAGACGTAAACATTCGAGCCGTCGGTGACCGGAGTTGGCGAAGCCGGGTTATTTACGTTCTGAAGACGACCCACGCGCGTCCTGGGTACCTCTCGTTGCCAAACGATTCTTCCTGTGGTTCGGTCAAGTGCGATAACCAGTAGTTTGTAATTTTCTTTCTCAATCGGGCTTGCCTGCACTGCGTGAGCATATCTCGTTAGCCTGGCGTAGTGCTGTCTGCTGTCCGCCGTCTGCTGTTTGGTTTTCTCGTACGCGGTCACGAAGATTCGATCGCGCGTCAGCACCGGCGAGGAATGGCCCGGCGGCAGCGCCGTCTTCCAAACCACGTTCGTGCCGGGCCCAAACTCCTCAGGTAGGCCAGTGGAGCCCGAGACGCCGTTACCGTTTGGCCCTCGAAACTGCGACCAGTCTTCGGCGAAAGCCGTTGTCAAAGTTAATGACGCGATAACCAGGCAGACGACTGTGGTACTTAACTTAAGAATTGTTCTGTAAGAATTCATAGTTTTGTTTAGCATGACACGGATCCAGGGAAGGCGTTCAAAGTGGCCGCGATTTTAGTTGATCGGAACCGAAAAGCAAACGCGGGTATCTGATCTAGTGTCCGATAAGCTATAGGAAGCTCTGAACAAGTCGGAGCGTGGGTGATTTCTACCGCGAAGCGGTTACGAAGTTTAGCCCAGGGTTGCCGCGTTGCGCGGCTACCCTGGGATCGAATGTGGAAGCGGCTCAACCCCAATGGGGTTGCGTCCAACGGTGCTAGTCAAACCTATCAGTCAATCAATCCCCTTGATTCGCCTGACCACGGTCCTCGAAACCGACACAACCCCGTTGGGGTTGGGGATCGTTAGACTCTTTTACCCAGGGTAGCCGCGCAGCGCGGCAACCCTGGGCTAAATTACATAACCGCTTTGCGGTACAAATCAAAGACCTGACTTGATCAAAGCTTTTTTTATCGGACACCTAACTGATCCCCTAGTTCCTCCGCGATTCGTTGACCTTGCGCTGACTCGCAAATAGAATGCGCCGGTACCACACGCCGGCCGACATCGGTCCAATTCTTTTTTTTGCTTAGCGCTGCTCCAGGATCACCGTAACAACACGGAACCGTATGGACAATATCGCGGTCATAATCTTGTTGTTTATCGTGGTTTTGATCCTGTCTGGAATCGTGTTGCCAATCGTGGCGCTGGTGATCGCGCTCAACACGAAGAAGAAGCTAGATGCACAACTGAAGCGCCTGTCTTCAACAGCCTCTTTGGGCCCTGACGCCCTCCAACGACTACGGACTACAGACTTAGCACCACTCGCAAAGGCGATTCAACAACTCGACTCTCGGATTGAAAGAATTGAAGCGAGGCTCGCGGGGTCAATTCCCTTTGACGTTGAACCTACCGAGCAACAACTGTCTCCACGAATCGAGCAGGCAACAACGCCGCCGATCACAGAGCCGGCTATTGACCCAACGACGTTGCATATACCGGCGGCGCCGACGCCACCGTTCGATGAATCTGAACCAGCCTACCCACCACCGTTCATCACGCAGCAAACGCCTACTCGTCAAGCGGGAGACATTGAATCAATCATTGGCCGGCGATTGGTAGGCTGGATCGCTATAGGCCTTATCCTTTTCGCGACAGCTTTCTTTCTCAAATACGCATTCGACAACCGTTGGATTGGTGAGCTCGGGCGGGTGGCGATCGGAATAGCGGCAGGTCTCACTCTTACGACGTTGGGTTTTCGTTATCATCGGCGCCGTTGGCGGATCTTTTCGCAAATTCTTACGGCCGGCGGCATCATTCTGCTTTACGTGTCGGTCTATGCGGCCTTCGGGTATTACCATCTAGTCACTCAAAAAGCAGCGTTTGGCTATCTTCTTATTCTCATCGCCGAGGCAGCCGGCCTCGCCCTGCTATATGACGCGCAGGCCATCGCGCTCATGGCGTTACTTGGTGGTTTTCTGACGCCTATCCTCTTGCGATCTGATCGAGATCAGTATCGTTCGTTGTTCGGCTACATTGCGGCGCTTGACGTCGGGGCGATGGCCTTACCGAGACATTGGATCGGACTTCATTCGCTGGCGTTTGCCGGCACGCACCTGCTGTTCTGGCTCTGGTACGGCGACAGCTATCATCCGCTAAAACTCGGCGTGGTCATCACCTTTCAGACCGCGACATTTTTGATCTTCCTGCTTGCGCCACTAGGCCGGCGCCTTATCAAGCGGGAATCTCACACTATCGAAGATCTCTGTCTGTTGCCTGTCAACGCATTCGTATTTTTTGCCACGGCCTATCATTTACTCAGTCCCAACTATCACGACTGGATGGGCGTGCTTGCGATCGTCATGGCCCTGATTTACGCCGGTGCCGCCAAACTCCTTTTAGACCGAGCGGCAACAACGAAGATCGAATTATTGACGATGATAGGCGTTGCAATCACGTTTGTGACTCTCGCGATTCCAATTCAGTTGAAAGGAAACTGGATCACGATTGCCTGGGCGGTCCAGGGGCTGACCATGTTGTGGGTTGCAATTGAGACCAGGTCAACTCGTCTTCATGGCGCGGCTTACGGGTTGTTTATCCTGGCTCTCGGCAAGCTGGTGGTCTGGGATACCAATCTCATTCACAGGGCAGCTTTCACTCCGGTATTGAACAAGTATTTTCTTTCATCGTTGGTTGTAACGATATGTCTTTTTGGAGCCGCGGCTCTGCATCGGAAATTGGACGGGCGACCACAACTACCTCAAGCAAACCTGGAGATGGCCATCCTCTTAATCGCCATCGGGACACTTTGGTTCATCATGTCAGTTGAAACATTCACGTTCTTCCGCGCTCAAGCCTTTGCGCTGAAAGAGTATGACGAAACTCGGCATCAGTTATGGCTCGGACAGATGGCGCTGTCGGTTTTGTGGTCGGTCTACGCGGCGGTGCTGGCCGCGATCGGCTTCGTCCGGCGATCAGCTGCCGTGCGTTGGGCCGCACTTGGATTGTTCGGGGTCACGGTTGTTAAGGTGATGCTGGTTGACATAGCCCAGCTCCAGCAGCTTTACCGCATCGTCGCCTTCCTGGTCCTTGGTGTTTTGTTGCTGATTGTTGCCTGGGGTTACCACAAAGCGTTTCTTAATAAGGAGTCGGCGACATGAAAAGGTTGGCATTTGTCGTGGTGCTTGCGTTTGCCATATCTGCTTTGGTGATCTCAGCCTTCGCTCAGGCAGCAACTTCGCAGTGGGCGTACTTTGTCGTCATCAATTCGGGAGCAGAAGCGCCGGGTCTCCATGATTTCACCATCCCGCTCGAGGTAATGGACAAGTCTCGCGAAGACCTCGCCGACCTAAGGCTTCACGATGCGAACGGCAAAGAAATTCCTTACGCGCTTCGAATTCGAAGTGAAGTTGACGACCGGCAAGTGATTGGCGGCAGCCTTTTTAATCAAGCCAACGTCGGCTCCGCGAGCGAGGCATCTGTGGATTTGGGTGAAGAGCGAGGGGAACATAACGAGGTCGAAATCCAAACAGCAGGCACAAACTTCCGCCGGCGGGTTGCTGTCGAGGGTGGCGACACGGGCACCGATTGGAAGACACTTCAAACCGGCGCTCTCATATTCGCCTTCCAGTCTCAGAACAAAACGGTGCAGTCCGATCGCGTGAGCTATCCGACAAGCAGGTACAGATATTTGCGTGTCCGCGTGTTTGCCGATGAGCTTAGCGACACAGAGCCGCCAACGATTGCAAATGTCAGCGCGGTTAGAGCAGTGCGCGCAAAGGGTGAACTAACAACCTGGGACGTGAACGTACCTGCGTACCAGTTGCTGCGCAGCCAGGGGGCGCCTGCTTCGGCGTGGAGCATCGATCTTGGCGCGCGAGTTCCGTGTGACCGGCTGATACTTGACATTGACGACGCATCCTTCTCCCGTGCCTTTCAGGTCGAGACCGGCGACGATCCTCAGAATCTTCGCCTGGTTGCTTCCGGAGAGTTGACTCGCCATGTCGGCGAGCGCGCGCCTTTAGTGATCAAATTCGATCAGGAGGAACACGTGCGTAAGCTTCGTCTCCTGATAAAGGATTACAGCAACCAGACTTTGACCATCACTGCAATCAAAGGCGGCGCGCCGGCACGACAGGCGGTCTTCGAACTCAAGCAGGCGCCTGCGCAACCTCTGCGGCTGTTTTTCGGAAATCCGAACGCTACCGCACCGCATTACGATTTTGAGAAAGAGCTGCTTACAAGACTTTCGATAACCCCGGTCCGCATTGGGTCTGGGCCGGCAACAAACAACCCTGACTATAAACCTGAGCCGTTGCCGCTCACCGAGCGCATTCCCTGGCTGATATATATCGTCCTCACGCTGTCCAGCATCGCGCTGGGCCTGATTCTGTTTAGCCTGGCGCGGTCAACTATGCGAACAGAAGGGCAAACCGCGGAAGACTCCGCAGCGCCGGCGAGTAGTCGTTAGTTTCTTCGCACGAGTTGACGCACTACGGCTTTGCCGTATAATCAGGCGAGGTATAGCTTCATTGAAACGAAGCTCTTTTCGCGGCTCGTGACGGATTATTTGACGGACGAGGAGTATTCAAAGCTCCAGGGCGCTTTGATCGAGGATCCCGAAGCGGGTGATCTCATTCCTGGGTCAGGTGGCGTTCGCAAATTGCGCTGGCGTGTAACAGGTCGCGGCAAGCGCGGTGGCGTTCGGGTGATTTACTACTCACGCATTCGCCAAGGTCAAATATGGATGCTCACACTCTATGCGAAGAACGTTATGGAAAACATCTCTGCCAACGTGCTTCGCCAAATTAAGGATGAGATCGATGGCTAATTCAAAACGCAATCTTGGAATGGAAATTCTCGAAGGAATTCGCGAAATCAAGCGTGGACAACATGGCCGCGTAATCACTGTTCCCGCCGTAAGCGCCGTACGTGAGAGCACTGGGCTTTCTCAGTCGCAGTTCGCGGAATTGCTAGGGGTCTCGGTACGTACGCTCCAGGAATGGGAGCAGGGTCGTCGAGCTCCTTCCGGTGCTGCGCGTACATTGCTGCGCATTGTAGCCAAGAACCCTCGCATCCTCCGCGACGTGGCATGACGCTCTGGAAACGCCAAGCCACAGTGGTGGCACATACCTAAGGTGCGCGGGCGCCACGACTCTCAAGATTCAGGTCCTCAACAACGCACTTTTACTTCTGGGCTTTGTACTCTCAATAATTCCACTGGCAAATATCCGGTTAACAATGAGGAGACAATCATGGAACAACGACAGGTGACATTCTATCGGTGGGACGATATGCCGAAGGAGAAAGTTTCGGACATGCTGGATCGCCGGTTGATCACAGGCGACCGCATGATGTTGTCGCACGTCTACCTTAAGAAGGGCGCTATCGTCCCACAGCATTTTCACGAGAACGAGCAAATCACCTACATACTCGAGGGAGGCCTCCGTTTTTGGATTGGTGAAGACGAGTCGCAGGTCATCGACGTGTTGGCGGGTGAGGTGTTGCACATTCCCTCACTGGTGCGTCATAAGGCGGAAGCACTGGAAGACACGCTTGACGTAGACGTCTTTAGTCCCCCGCGGCAGGATTGGCTCGAAAAAACGGATGATTACCTTCGGCGCTAACAGCGGCCAAGGGCACCGTGCTTAAGGAGTTGGCGCTAATGGATCTAGGACTACGAGGAAAAGTCGCTCTGGTAGCTGCCAGCAGTCGGGGACTGGGGCGTGCTGTCGCGGAAGAGCTCGCCAATGAGGGAGCTTCACTAATCTTGTGCGCCCGAGACGCCCAGGCTCTTAACCAGACAAAACAAGATATTGTCAGCCTCAGCGGCGTGCAGATGCTTGCCGTCCCTGCTGATCTCACTCTACCGGACGATGTTCAGCGCGTCGTTGAATCCGGCATCAAGCAATTTGGCCAGATCGATATTCTAGTCACCAACGCCGGTGGACCACCTGCCGGTAAATTCGAAGAACTAACGCTCGAGCAGTGGAAACAAGCTGCGCGCCTGACGCTTTTCAGCGCCCTTGAATTGACGCGTCATGTGCTGCCCGGAATGAAAGCGCGAGGTTGGGGCCGGATCTTGAACATCACTTCTATCGCGGTTAAGCAACCCGTGGAAAATCTAATTCTTTCAAATAGTTTGCGCGCCGCAGTGACGGGACTTGCGCGCACACTCGCCAACGAGGTGGCAGCGGAAGGGATCACAGTCAACAACATTCTGCCCGGATATACGCGAACCGAACGTGTCGAAGATCTGGCGGTGATGATGGCTGAAAAGCATGGAATCAGCGCAGCGGAATTCAAGCAGAAGTGG
>JBGTCM010000497.1:0-4310 GCA_041748795.1 Pyrinomonadaceae bacterium | reverse complement strand
GCTCGGTTCTGTAGGTTGTGGACTTTATGCAGCCCGAGTTGATGACTCGTGGGCGGCCGATCTGGGTTGCGACGTCTGCTGTCGGTCAGTCTTCCACAGGCATCTTTAGCTCGCCCGTCGTAAGGTCTGGACGTTCGCGGGCCATCTCGGCCGGCGTTGTGTTGACATTAAGTTGACTACGAATAGTTGCTTCCCCTGAGTCACTGTTCGTCAGGGCCAGGTCACCCCCAGCCGGTCCGTCTCTTAACTCAAAGGGTTCGGGGGGTGCGGCCTCCAGAACGTCCGCCAGGCCCTCGCTACCCCGGTGTTCGAGCCAGTGTCGATAGCTGACCGTGAGGATTGCGACTATGGGAATCGCCAGAAAGATTCCAGCCACGCCCGCCAGCTCCGCGCCGGAAAGGATGGCAATGATCACTGCGAGTGGATGCAGATGTATGCCCTGGCCGATTAAGCGCGGGTAGACAATATAGTCCTGAACGATGCGAAGGACTCCCAGGAACAGCAACACTATCAGGGCTGAGAACGGCCCTGCGTGAAGCGTGGCTGCAACTGCCGCGATCACTGCGATTACTACAGGCCCAACCAGAGGGATAAACTCAAGCACACCTGCCATCAATCCGAGCACCAAAGGGCTGGGGAGACCGAGCAGCGTAAAACCGATGGCGCAAGCCACACCGATGAAAAGGCACGCTGTCAACTGCGCCCGGATGTAAGCAGCCAGGGCGCTGTTGATGTCCTGGAAAAACTCATCCCCCCGCCATCGCCAGCGTCCTTTCGGAAGCATCTGCAAAGCCGAGCGTCGAAAGGCGTCTGCGTCTTTGAGAAAGAAGAAGCTCAAAGCGGGAATCAGGACCAGCCAGGGAATATAGATTAGCCATCCTGCCATGTGTGTCAGAACTTCGCTAACTGTCAGACTCACCTTTTCAATCACACTGGGAATTGCTTTGTTAACTGCATCGAGCAGTGGACCAGGCATGCGGTGGGTGCGAAAGTATTCGACCCATCCCTGACTTCGTTCACCCACGGCCACCCAATAACCCCGCGCCTGTTCGGTAAACTCCGGGAACTGGTTGCCCAGCTGTGGCGCCAACAGATAAATAACAGCCGTAACCACAGCCACGATAATTACATACGCCAGCGCGATAGCGGCCGTGCGTGGCATCACAAATTTACGCCGGCCCAGGGGGACGGGCCGACGGAGGAACTCCACCATCGGGGAGACGAGGTAGGCGAAGAAGACTGACAGGATCAACAGCAAGATAACGCCGGTCAACTTCACGAGAATCCAAAGAGTGACGGCCACGGCCAGGACGATCACGATGATCCGGAGCACGGCCCGCGTTTGTGGCCACGTTGCACTAGCCGCCGCTTGCGCCGCTGTTTGCGCTATCTCTTGTGTTTGCTGATCTCGCACGATTGTTCTTAGCTGTAGAGCCTGGCGATTATTCCGCCAACCGCAAGTTGTTCAGAAGGGGTGATACTCCGAAATTCGACACCGAACGTATCGGGGGTAGCATGGTGGACCACTTCACCGTGCAGCGACAATGCGTCTTCGTGGTCCATTAACAACAGTCCAAGTTTGTCGCCGACCCTCACGTGGGGACACTTGGGTAGATTACAGACGCGCAGGCCACCCAAACTAATGTCGCCCGGCTCACCGATACCGATCGACTCACTAATGCTTTCATCTTCGATCGCGAGCGTGAGCCTGGTGTTAACGTAGTAACGAGGAAACTTGCGCCTTTCATGATCAGGTAAAAGTGAACCGGGGGTGTTCATCGAGGGGAGACTCCTTTCAGTTCGCAAACTCGTCATCTTCCTCATTGTCTTCGTCACTGTCTTCTGCCGGAGGGGGCGGAGCAACTACGCGCGGCGCGGCCGGCTCCCAAATTAGTCCCTTCCATTCTTCGGTCTCACCGATCACTTGAAGCGCTGCCAGGGGATGGCCCGGGTTACGTTCAATCCGCAAAACTTCGGCGACGACTTGCAGCTTCTTGCCATCTTCACCTTCCACTTCGAGACGCACCCGGCTGCCAACCTGAGGCAGCCCCTTCGGGAGGTGAACCAGCGTGCCCTCGGGTCCCACATTTTCAGTAGTTCCCTGGGCCACGATATGAGAGCCGCCAGGTTCGTCCCATTCTGCGCGTACTTCAAACGATGCCAGATAGCGTTGCCCGGAACGGGTCTCGGTATCCATTTGACGAACCATTTATTCAGACTCCTTCTAGCGCCACTGCAGTGTAAAGCAAACTATCCGGTGTGCGTCGTTCGGTAAATGCCTACTTTGAAACATCGGGCCGCAAACCAACAGTTGAGCTAAGTGGCAGTTCAGGCGCGTATTGTACCTGACATATGTGTCGGCGCGTTTCTCATTCTTCATCGGCCCGGAGTTTTTCCAGGACTGAAAAATCTTCGAGCGTGGTAACGTCGCCGGCCACCGTTCCACTCGTCGCGATCTCGCGCAGCAGCCGCCGCATGATCTTGCCTGACCGGGTCTTCGGTAGCGCGTCTGAGAATCGTATTTCATCCGGCCGCGCCAGCGCCCCAATCTCTTTGGTTACGTGCGCGCGCAACTCAGCGTTCAACTCCGGCGACGGCCTGTGAGATCCTTCAAGAGTTACGAAGGCGACAATCGCGGATCCCTTCAACTCATCAGGACGCGCTACAACTGCTGCCTCGGCTACTGCCACGTGCGAGACGAGTGCGCTTTCGACTTCGGCGGTCCCCAGCCTGTGACCGCTCACGTTGATGACATCGTCGATTCGTCCCATGATCCAGAAGTAACCATGCTGGTCGCGTCTGGCGCCGTCGCCGGCGAAGTAGATGTTTTCGATCTGCGACCAGTACTGTTCGCGATAACGTTCGTCGTCGCCCCAGATCGTCCGCAACATCGATGGCCAGGGCTTTTTGATCACGAGATAGCCGCCCTCGTTAGCGCCTACCGGCTTGCCTTCGCGCGTCATCACATCGACTTCGATACCAGGAAAGGGTTTGGTTGCTGAACCGGGTGTTGTAGGCGTGGCGCCCGGAAGAGGAGAGATCATGATCGCGCCCGTTTCGGTTTGCCACCAGGTGTCGACAATCGGGCAACGCTCTTTGCCTATGATTTTGTGATACCACATCCAGGCTTCCGGATTGATAGGCTCACCTACTGTTCCCAGCAAACGCAGGCTCGACAGATCATGTTTGAGCGGCCACTGTTCGCCCCATTTGATGAAGGCACGTATCGCAGTTGGGGCGGTGTAGAGAATGTTAACTCGATGGCGTTCGATGATGTCCCAGAAGCGATCCGGCTCGGGATGGTTGGGCGCACCTTCATACATCAGGACGGTGGCGCCGTTTGAAAGGGGACCATACGCAACGTAGCTGTGACCCGTTACCCAACCAATGTCGGCAGTGCACCAGTAAACATCTTCGTCCTTGAGATCGAATATCCACTTTGCCGTCAGGTGTGCCTGCAGGAGATAACCCGCCGTCGTATGGAGAATGCCTTTTGGCTTTCCGGTCGTTCCTGACGTGTAAAGAATGTATAGCGGATGTTCGCTGTCTAATTCCTCGGCGGCGCAGTTTGCGTTTTCATTTGACATCAGCTCGTGCCACCAATGGTCGCGACCTGTCTGCATGTGAATACGCTCACCCGTTCGTCGCACGACGATGCACGTTTTGACTGATGGAGTTTGCTTGAGTGCCTCGTCAACCGCAGGCTTAAGCTTCACTTCCTTACCTCGACGCCAGCCGCCGTCGGCGGTAACCACGGCCTTACAACTCGCATCGTTAATTCGGTCAATGAGCGCAGCGCTTGAGAAGCCACCGAAGATCACCGAGTGGGTTGCACCAATCCGCGCACACGCGAGCATGGCGATGGCCAGCTCGGGGATGAGGGGCATGTAGAGCGCGACGCGATCGCCTTTTTCAATCCCGGAGCGCTTGAGCACGTTGGCGAATTTGCCGACTTCGGAATGAAGTTGCTGGTAAGTAAACGTTCTCTGTTCGCCCGGCTCACCTTCCCATATAAGTGCGGCCTTGTTGCGTCTCCAGGTCTCTAGATGTCGATCAAGGCAGTTGTAAGAGATATTAATTTTGCCGCCGACAAACCACTCGGCGTGGGGCGGATGCCAGTTCAAGACCGTGTCCCACTTCTTAAACCAGTGAAGCTCTTCGGCCATGCGCGCCCAGAAGCCTTCCGGGTCAGCGCTCGCCTCGGCGCGCAAACGCTCGAGCTCTTCCATCGATTTGATGTGAGCTTTGGCGGCAAACTCCGGCGGCGGCGGAAAGAGACGATCCTCGTGCTGAAGTGATTCAATGTTTGT
>JBGTCM010000496.1:0-5734 GCA_041748795.1 Pyrinomonadaceae bacterium | reverse complement strand
TGGGTTACGGGTATAACCTAACGCCAATGCGGTAACGGCCTTCGCGACTTGTAAGCCCACATATCTTAGCAATGTCGCACTTTGAGTTTCATCTCGTTATCTGCTTGTCGCAGACGAGCAAAGCTACTGGGTTCTGTAATTTGGTCGCCGAAATCAAACTGCATCAGTACCCACAGATACCACGTATTGCTATATACTCGGCGGCGTTAAATTGGCTTTGAAACAAGATCCAGCGAACCTGCATGTCGCCTCATGAATAATCTTCCCCCCTACAATCCTAATCAAAACCTTGGTGCGACTATCGCTTTCAGGCCCCGGAAGAACGTAAGCGCAATCAAGGTTGTTCTAGGCATCACCGCCGTTCTCGTTGCCCTTTTTCTCGGCCTTCTCGTCTTAATCCTGATTGGCTTCGAGACTGGTCCAGTGGCCTTTCTCATGGGCCTGGTCACCGCAACGTTGCCGCTGCCTATCTATTTAATGCTCGTGTTGTGGATCGATCGTTATGAATCAGAACCGTATTGGATGTTGGCCACGGCTTTCTTCTGGGGAGCGTTAGTGGCGGTGTTCTTCGCCTACGTGATCAATACGGCAAGCGGTGTGGCCGTTACCATGATGACCGAGGACGCGCGAGCGGGCGATACCTTCGGCGCGGTGATTTCTGCGCCAATTGTCGAAGAGACTTCGAAAGCACTTATTCTCTTTATTTTCTTTTTCTGGAAGAAGGATGAATTTGACGGCGTCATCGATGGCATTGTTTACGCTGCGATGGCCGGCCTCGGTTTCGCGATGACCGAAAATATTCAGTACTACGGCCAGGCCGCCCTACAGGATCGCGGCCTTTTAGTTTTTGTTCTGCGTGGAATGATTGCGCCTTTCTCGCATCCGCTGTTCACCAGTATGACTGGGATTGGCCTCGGTCTCGCCCGTCAATCACAGAACATGGCGGTGAAAATTATTACTCCGATCCTGGGCCTCGGCGCTGCCATAGCAATGCATACGATCTGGAATGGTTCGATTTATCTTTTTGGCGGGACCGGTTTCATTTTGATGTACGTACTGATAATGATGCCGGCCTTTTTCCTTATGTTTGTCGTAATTGCGCTGGGTCTTCGTCGTGAGGGTCGCCTTGTCAAAGAGTTTCTAACACCGGATTTCCAGGCGGGGTTGCTGACTCATGAGGAGTATGAACGGCTGGGCACGATTCGTGGCCGCATGGGTTCTTCATTCAACGCACTTTCAAAAGGTGGGTTGAAGGGCTGGCAAGCTTGCAGACAACTCAATCAGACAGCCAGCGAACTGGCTTTCCATCGCAGTCGCATAGCTCGAGGTATCTCCTCGCCCGATGCACACGAACGGGAAGCAGCTTATCGCACAGCGATGCAGGATTTGCTTAGGCGATTGCGCACACCTTAACGTGACGCGGGACCGAACAAAATTCACCCAACTGACTACTCTTGACATATACTAACCGCGCTATTAATCGCTAGAACGCGAAGGCGGTTTACCCCCAACTGACCAGTGAGAATCCAACTCCTACCCAGCACTTTTGATAGTCAGGGCCACGCAACCTTAGAACAACGTCTGACCTGTTTTCTCATCGACGAATGTGTGGCCGTTGATGCCGGCAGCATTGCGCTCGCACTGTCAAACGACCAAAGAGAAAAGGTGCGCGACATCATTGTCACGCACCCTCACATGGACCACATCGCCAGCCTCCCTATCTTCATAGACGATCTTTATCCGGTACTGAAGACACCGATGCGGGTTTTCGCGACGCAGGAAGTGATCGCTCTTTTGGAGCGCGACATTTTCAACTGGAATGTGTATCCGCGGTTCTCTGAACTTCGGAACGACTATGGGCCAGTCATGGAATATGTGCCGATTCCGATTGGTGAGGAGTTTAGGGTCGCGCACCTCACGGTAACTGCCGTGCCTGTTAATCACATCGTGCCGACTGTTGGCCTGGTGGTGGAGGATGGAAAAAGTACGGTTGCTTTCAGTTCTGACACATACGAAACCGAAGAGTTTTGGAGAATCGTAAACCTTGCGGCAGACGTTTCCGCTCTTCTTATCGAAGCTTCTTTTCCGGATTCGATGGGCAAACTCGCGGAGGTTTCACGACACTTCACGCCGGCTTCGCTGAAGCGCGAGTTGACTAAACTGAAACACCACGGATTGGACATCCTCGCGGTCCACATCAAGCCTGCCTACAGGCAGATGATCATCGATGAACTTAATGCGCTGGGTATTCCGGGCCTGGGTGTGATGGAACCCGGCAGGACCTACGAATTTTAGTCCGAGGCCCAAAGTCAGGGGCGGGTAGTTCAGAGTTCAACCTTCAGGTTGGTCTTTCGTAACGAAGACGCAAGCTAAAGCTTGAACTCTGAACTAGCCGCCCCTGACTTTGGACTTTGGACCTTGGACTATTTTTCAAACTCGTTCTGTGCGTGTTCCCCTTCAACTTCATGCAGTAGCACTCGGCCGCTGGGCAGAAGCTCTTTGATGTGAGCTGTCCTCTGTTCTCGATCGCGACCCGGCATCAGCTCCGCCCGAAAAGTCACGGTCATTCCCGGCCTGGCCCAAACGCTATGAGCAGTGTTGAAGGCCCGCTCTTGTTTAGCTCCCATTATTTTTCTCTTTCTTAAGAAGACTCCAGTGCCCAGTGCTCCGGCAGCGAAAGCCAGGCCGCCCAGCACTCGTTTTGTTGTTATTTTCATTAACACCTAATGCGACGCCGCCACGGCTTCGCACAGCGGGTCAAGTCGAGCAGTGATGGTAGGGAGACCACTCAAAGATCTGTCTGCGTTGATTTGAGTAAATTGCGACCATTCGGCCGGTACATTTGCCTCCGCAAAGACTGCCTCTACGGGGCATTCAGGAACGCATGCATCGCAGTCGATACAGGTTTCGGGATTGATAACCAACATATCGTCATCAAGATGAAAAGCCTCAACCGGACAAACAAGTGCGCAGTCAGTGTATCTACAGTTTACGCAAGGCTCTACAACGACGTAAGTCATTCAGCTACACCCTCCTCAGTGGACGGGCATCACTTGCCCATCGTTCTTTCTGGATTTCAATGAGAGCACACTATATTAAACATGAATGGGAAACTTTTGAAAGATAAGAAAGCGGCTCTGCGCCGGTTTGAGTTCAGGGGGCACGTTCCCAGCGCCAAAGGCGCGGAATGTGAAAGCCAGGGCCACCGGCCCAGGTGGGGACACCTGAAATCTTCTCAGCGCTGAAGGGCGCGAAATGTGTTGGGCGCTCCGCAATCACACTTGTTTGCAACCGATTCCTATTCCGCGCCTTCAGCGCTCCAAAGATTAATCCACGCATCCTGGGGCGTTGCCCCAGGCTATTGCATTTCGCGCCTTTGGCGCTAAGAGCCAGAGTTTTTACGCCGAATCTCTATCTCGCCTGCGTGTCGTGCCATGTATGCACCGGCTTCCCCGTCGAAAAGTCGTAAAAGTTTAGATTGACTACGCCAGCAACTTCGTGGGCAAAATAATTTTGCGGAATATTCATCGGAACCGGAAAGCGGACTTCCAACCGCTTCCCTTTCTTCCGCTACAGACTCGCCGATTTTTCCATTGACCACTTATTGACCGATCAGTAAAGGTTGAAATTGTATTCGAGTTGGATGTACATCGAGACCGGACGGCCATCTTTAGTTGCAGGCTCGAATTTGATCTGCCGTGCGGCGGCTACAGCGCGTTCGGTCAAACCAAACGGAAGGCCAGAGACCGCGCGGATGTTGGTCACTTGACCACTGGAAGTAAATACCGCACGTAGTACAACCGTTCCGACTGTCTGATTCTTTCGCGCTTCTTCGGTGTACTCCGGCTGCGGTTTCGAGAGAATCCGAGCTTTTGTACTCACGTCGTTGCCACTGTAGATCTTGTTTGGATCATTAGTGCCAACCAGCGGCGCTGTGGTTGATTCATTAGCGGAAGGGCGCACCTCGGGCGATGGTAATGCTGATAAGGTTGGTTGCGCACGTGCCTCTTTAGTCGGCGCTAATACCGGAGCAGGCCCTGATTCCGGTGCGATCGATGGCTGAGATATCGCCGAGTCTGGTGAAAGGGACGCGCTTGGCTGTATCTGTTGATCATCCCTAAAAAAGAAGTGTGCGGCCCCAAGCATTAAGACGATGAACAATGCCGTAAACGACAGTCCTGCGATCACCCACGGTAAACGATTACTAGCCCGAGTTGTGGTCGCTGCTTCAGGGGCGCCCGGTGCCTCTGGTGTTGGAGTCGCCGATGGGGTTGGCCCACCCGGCGGCAGCACTACAGTCGGCTCGCCAAGGTGTAGCCCACAGTTTAGGCAGTAGGCATAACCACCAGGAACTAATTCTTTGCAAGCCGTGCAGATCATGAGTTTCCCCCGGTCCCTACTGGGTCGTTGGGCTGATGCCATGTGTGGGCCGGCTTCCCCGTCGAAAAATCGTAAAAGTTTAAATTGACGTGGGCCAGCATCTTTGTCAGCACAATGATTTGCCCAGTGTGCATGGAGAAATGTTCGGTAACGTGAAAGATAGCTGCCAGGGCACTAGACGTGGTTCCCTGGATCGGATACTCCGATAGAAGCAGCTTCGGATCAAACTGGGCCAGCGTGTTGTCAACATCTGCAACAGTATTACGCAACCGCGCCGACAACTCATCGCGCGAAATCGTTCCGCGCTCGTCAAACTCGGTTTGCCTTTGGCGCCTATCTGTTTCGCCTCCCAGTCCGCACACGATCCACTGCCTGGCGTTTCCTGAAAGGTGAAGTATCAGATTTCCGATACTGTTTGACTCGGGGCTCGAACGCCACCAAAGCTGTTCGTCAGTGAGTCTCTCAAGACAGCGTTCAATTTTCGGCAGATACTCGTCTGTCAGATGCTGGCGCGCTCGTTGAATGAATGTTTGCGCAACGTCGATCTCGGAGTTTGGCATAGGCATTAAGGGCTTGAATGTAACGCAAACTGTTAGTTTGCTGCCGGTGTTGTAAAGCAAACTGTTAGTTTGCTGACCCTTCCCAAGGATTTGACTTGCTTCTTGCGCGACCGTCAGCAAACTAACAGTTTGCTTTACGTTGCTATCTATTCGATGTCTTCCAATACAGAAACTTCCTCCGGTTTGCGCTTGTGTTTGGCTTTGCGCCCGGCGGGCCTGGCTTTCTCTTCCGGCTTGGCATGGGTCATCGGGTGGCCCGGCGGCGCCAAAGGTTTTCTGATGCCTTCGAAGACCGGCCGAGCTCTTTTTCCTTTGGTCGTTTGAGAGGATTTTTTCACCATGTCCACCGCTACCTCGGGAGCGTCCGCTAGTGAAGTTGTATTGAAAGTTTTGCGAATGCTATCGCTGCCGATAAGGGGTGTCAATGGAGAAGGCAGAGAGCAGAAGGCAGAAAGCAGGTTTTCCATTTGTCATTTGACATTGGGAGCGCGTGGCGCCCGCGAAGCCTGAGATTTACGCACGCTCTCAAAGGACGGCCGTGACTCAAGAAAAATGAGAACTGACAAATGACAAATGGAAAATCTGCCTTCTGCCTTCTGCCTCCTGCCTTCTGCCTCCTGCCTCCTGCCTTCTGCCTCCTGCCTCCTGCCTCTGCTCCTACAGAGCTCCGCCTCCGCTTGCCTTTCTTACGGCAAACCGAGGCGGGCTTGAATCAGGATTCGAAGGGGTTAAGCCTCGCTGGGTCGCGGGCTCTTCGGAAGCATTAGCTTGATTGCCTGGCTTGTCTCTACGCG
>JBGTCM010000495.1:0-1881 GCA_041748795.1 Pyrinomonadaceae bacterium | reverse complement strand
CGATCGACATTGGGGTTTTTCTCCGCCGCCTCCACCTGTTCAGCAAAGCTTCCGTATGGCTGGGTCTGAGACTTCAAAATGCTGTCTATCTGTCGAAGGGAAGGCTCAGGGAGTTGCCCACCTAGACTGGCCTTCGCTTGTTCAACTGCCGGCGCCAGATCTGGCACGGTTCGTCCCACCTGTTTTTCAAGTCGAGTAAGCGCAAGCCAGAGCTGCTCCGCATCGGTAAGCCGGCTGCCTGGAACCAAACCAGTTGGCCGGGCAATCTCCGCCTGCGTACGAAGCAGGAGCGTTTGTAGGAAGGCGCGCTGAAGTTCTGAATTCGGTGTGAAGTCATTAGGGACTTTGTAGATCGTATAGCCGGGCATCTCACCAACTTCCCGGTCATTTCCGAAGGGGTATGACGACAAATACAGCAGCCGATCCATCGGTGCTTTGGCATAAACCGACAGCGCGGTTAGATAAAACTGGTTCGCGGCCGCACTGTTAACTTCCGATAGCTTGTAAATAAACAAGGGTAGGTCGAGAGTTGCTGGAAACCGCAGACTCTGACCGGCAAAATTGACGGCGGCCGTTTGATCTGAACTCAATAACGCCTGGGCCATGCTTAGAAGTCTTTCGGCGGTTCTCATTTCACGCACTGGGTCTTGTAAAGCTTTGTCTTTCGCCTCGCTTAACTGATCGCTCAGCAACTTGTCAGTGAGTTTCTGGGCCCAGGAAAAGTCGCGTTTCGCGATTGCGCTGATCACGGCGTAACGCTGGTCCGGTGTCTGAATTAAGAGGCCTCTACCCTCTCGCTGGGGCTCGTCCCCTTTTCCTTTGAAATGTTGAGTCGCTAGGTCGAAGGCTTCAACGAAAGCAGCGCGAGATTTCTCCTCCTGATGAGGCCAAAGCAGATCGGCGCCTCTAATCAAGACAGTGATTCTTGTGAGGTCGTCGTCGAATGTTTTTGTGTCGGCAAGTTGCTGTTGAATGATCTCCAACGCGGCCTCGTCGTTACAGGAAGACGAAGCAACGGTTGTCGTCGATGGCTTCTGTTGTGCAAATATGCTGTTGTTGAGAATGGCCAACAGGAAAAACGCGAACGAGAGCGGCTGGAAGAGTCTCTTCATAATGCATCCTTTCAACCCGACTGAGGCGTATTGAACATCATTTGACCACGGTTGAGCGCAAGCTCTGCGCGATCAGCGGTACAACATGCCGCGGCACATCGATCGCCGCCTTGATGTGACGTTGATACGTGAAGTGGCCTGCTACATAAACTCCACGCACGTTGGTCTCGAAAGTTTCAGGATCGTAAACCGGCACTTCGGTTAACTTGCCCGGCTCAGTCTTCACACCAAGTTTCTTCAATAACGTTAAATCGGCATCGCTGCCAATCAACACAAATACCACGTCATTGGCGATCGTTAGAGTCTCACTCTCCTCGCTCGTCAATGTAACGTCGCGTTCTGTAATCGTATTGATGGCTTTGTAGAGAACGACGCGCAGATGTCCGGCAGCGATTTGCTGTTCGAGTGGCTGGCGCACCCAGTGTTTCATCGCTCCGGCTTTCGGATCCCGGTTCTCCCAGTCTTCGCGCCATATAGCGAGCGTCGTGCGCGCGCCTTCTTCTGCCAGAAAGAGTGCCGCCTCGGCAGCGCTGTTGCCACCGCCGACCACGAGAGCGTCGCGGCGAACATATGGATACGGTTCTACAAAGAGATGATGGACCTTGGCCAGGTCCTCCCCAGGAATGTTCAGACGCCGCGGATGGGCCATCGCGCCAATCGCGAATAGAATCCGCGCGGCCGCATATTGGTTTTGTGTGGTCCGAATCGAAAAGCCATCGCCACGTTTCTCAACCTCGACAACTTCCTCGCCCGTGTTGATTTTCAAATC
>JBGTCM010000494.1:0-5692 GCA_041748795.1 Pyrinomonadaceae bacterium | reverse complement strand
AAGGGCGGCCGGGATGATTGTCCGCCAGGTGGATCATGTGTTGCTTGCGACGCCGGACAATGGACGCACCCTGGTATCGCTGCTGACCGACCGTCTTGCCTTGCCCGTCGTGTGGCCTCAACCCGGTTCGGAGTGGAAGGCGAGCACGGGCATCAGCTTGGGCAATGTGAATCTCGAAGTATTTCATCGAGAACCTCCGTCACCAGGCCAGCCACCGAGAATCCCGCGGATTAGCTCGTTAGCACTTCAGCCGACCAATCTCGAGATCGCTCTTCAGGAGTTACGCTTGCATGGCATTGTTCATGAACCGCCGCCAGAGCGGGAGTCCGGGCCAGCCCGTGAGCCATTACCGCGATGGACGACGGTGGGGTTGAGAGGTTTCGGCCATGGCCTTTTTTTAATTCAATACGTTTTTGACATGGACGAGCGCCGCTTACGCTTTGACCGCGTGTTGCGCGAAGGCAAGGGTGGTCCTCTAGGTGTCGTTCGGGTACGCGAAGTCGTTATTGCTCCAGACCGCTTGGGTGACGTCAGAGCGCAGTGGACGAAACTCCTGGGACCGGCCGATACCGCCGAGGCGGACGTTTGGGTTGTCGGTGAAGGGCCCAGGATTCGCTTGGTTAGCGCCGGAGATGCGCGCACCGGGAACATCGTGGTGGAGGTCCTGAGCCTGAAACGTGCGGCCACGGCATTGCGCCGCCTGGGTATCAGTGCTGAGGCTACAAGTCGGCAAATCAGGATTGATCCGGAAGTGATGTCGGGTCTGAGGCTGATGCTGGTGGAAGAGCACCGTCTATTGCGCCCTCGGTAATAGTTGACAGGGGAGGGCTCATGGAGCCGCAATGCGAACTCTTTGTGAGAAGAGGTCGAGCGCGTACAAGTGCGATGGGGCTTTGCACAAAAGTCGAATGAAGAGGTTAGCGAAGCGATATCAGAACCGAAAGCCGTAGCGACCGGGTCACCGTTCGTAAGAAAAAGCCAAGGGCTTCACTGTCAACCATCGCATTCGTAAATGAGCGGCGACCCGGTCGCTACCGCTTCCGGTTCTGATTTATTCGGCTTCGCCGACTTTTTGTACAAAGCCGGTGCGGTGAATACCTGGGCTACCCACTTCGGCGGACACCCCAAGAGAAGGGTCATGGTTAGTACAAAAATTGACTCCTACCTCTAATTCTCTTAATGTCTCGCCGAACCAGCCTTCATGAGTTCCTAATCATTTAACCAGGAGTTCAACAAATGAAAAGTCTCTCCAGTATTGTTTCCGGTGCTACGACCAACCGAGTTGCGGCGTTGTTTTTGATCGCGGCTTTGGCAACATCCGCATTCGCCCAGCAGGGCTACAAAAAGCCGCCGCAAGATGTGCTGGACATTCTGACTGCGGCGGTGACGCCGTCTGCCTCGGTGAGTCCGGCGCGCGACTCGATCCTGCTGAGTACTGGTCTGCGTTATCCACCCATTGCAGATCTGGCGCAACCGATGTTGAGACTGGCGGGCCTCCGCATCAACCCAAACACCAACGGTCCGCACCGATATCAATATGCCGTGGCGCTAACCCTCAAACGAATTAGTGATGGCTCCGAAGTCAAGATCGCTCTGCCGCCGGGCGCGAAGATCGGCTCCCCGCAATGGAGCGCAAACGGAAAGCACTTTGCTTTTACCAATACCACCGCCACGGGCATCGAGCTTTGGGTTGGCGATAGCGCCAACGGAAACGTGCGCAAGCTGAAGGCCATTACCCTCAACGACACTGAAGGCGAGCCTTTTCAATGGATGCCTGACAACAAGACCCTGCTGGTCCAACTCGTACCCTCGAAGCGGGGCCCAGCACCTGCGGCTTCGAATGTGCCACGCGAACCAAATTCGCAGGAGAGCACGGGCCGGGTCGGGCCGATACGCACGTTCCAGGATTTGCTGAAGACTCCTCACGACGAAGACTTGTTCGACTATTACGCCACTTCCCAGCTTGCTCTGGTCGATAGCAGTAATGGAAAACTGACTGAAGTGGGCCAGCCTGCAATCTTTCAGTCGGAAGACGTGGCGCCTGATGGCCAGCATATTCTGGTGGCCCGGATACGTCGCCCGTTTTCTTATCTTCACCCAGCGTTTGCTTTCCCGCGGGAAGTGGAGGTGTGGGACCTGAAAGGGAAGGTGGCTCACAAGTTGGCCAGTCTTCCGTTAGCGGATCAGGTGCCGATTGATGGCGTCATCACGGGACCAAGATCTTATCGCTGGCGTCCGACGGAACCGGCCACGCTCGTTTGGATTGAGGCGCTCGATGACGGCGATCCGAAAAAGAAAGTCGCCCACCGCGACCGGGTTCTGATGTTGAAAGCCCCTTTCTCGACCGCGCCTTTGGAGTTAACCAGGACTGAGCATCGCTTCTCCGGAGGCGCTTTTGGAGAGAAGGACGGACTACTATTGCTATCGGACCTGGATCGTAATCGCCGCTGGGTCAGAACATTCATGATGAATGCCGACAAGCCGGGAGAAGCGCCCAAGCTGGTTTGGAGCCGCAGCGCTCAGGATCGCTACGGCGATCCCGGCACTCCGGTTACGCGTGTACTGCCAAACGGCAAGCGGGCCATTTTGCAAAATGGCGACTCAATCTATTTGACGAGCACGGGCGCAACGCCTGAAGGTGACCGGCCTTTCCTCGATCGCTTCAATTTGCAGACTCAGAAATCCGAACGTCTCTTCAGAAGCGATGCGGTTCATTACGAGACTGTCGTGGCCTTGCTTGATGACAACGCCGGGAAGTTTATTACGCGACATGAAAGCACCACGGCCGCGCCGAACTATTATCTGCGCACCTCGGGAACTGCGAGCGGTAACCCAATCGTGTCGCTCACAAAGTTTCCGGATGCCACACCGCAGCTGCGCGGAATCAAGAAGCAGTTGGTAACTTACAAACGCGCGGATGGTGTGCAGTGCTCCTTCACGCTCTATTTGCCTCCGGGTTACAAGGAGGGCACGCGGCTGCCAACCGTCGTCTGGGCCTATCCGTTGGAGTTTACTGACCCCGGCACGGCGGGCCAGGTCACGGGCTCCACCCAACGCTCCACACAAATTGTCGGTTCCTCGCATCTCTTCTTCTTGTTGCAAGGCTACGCAGTACTGGACAACGCGACGATGCCGGTGGTGGGTGATCCGGAAACGGTAAACAACACTTACGTCGAACAAATTGTGATGAGCGCGAAAGCGGCAATCGATAAAGCCGCGGAAATGGGTGTCACCGATCCGGAGCGAGTCGGCGTGGGCGGCCACAGTTACGGCGCGTTCATGACGGCAAACCTGCTGGCGCATTCCGATTTGTTTCGCGCCGGCATCGCGCGGAGCGGCGCTTACAACCGCACGCTGACACCGTTTGGCTTTCAAAGTGAGCGGCGCACGCTTTGGGAAGCGCCTGAGATGTACATCAAGGTTTCGCCATTCATGGTGGCCCACAAGATCAATGAACCGATCCTGTTTATTCACGGCGAAGCCGACGACAACACAGGTACGTTTCCGATTCAGTCAGACCGGATGTACCAGGCAGTGCGTGGACACGGCGGCACTGTCAGGCTGGTGACCTTGCCGCTCGAGGCCCATGGCTATGCCGGACGCGAGACCATCGAGCACGTGCTTTACGAAATGATCAATTGGTTCGATAAGTATGTGAAGAACGCGCCGACGCGTGCGAAACAACAGACCGCGACGAAATGAGGACCGGAATCAGCTTGCCTCTTATCCAAATGCTAGTAGTTCAGAGTTCAGGTTGTCCGTCATGTAAAGCGCAAGCTAAAGCTTGAACTGGCTTTGCCCGAAAAGTAGCGGCGTAAACTGATCTCTCTGTGCAACCTCAGTGCCTCTGTGGCTCTGTGGTGAATTTTGCTCGAAAATTGACCACCACAAAGACACAGAGGGTGCACAGAGAAGAGGGACTTAAATACTTTTCGGGCAAAGCTGCTTGAACTTTGAACTGCCCGCCCTACGCGAAGATGATGGGCCATGTGTCCATTTCGGAGGTGAGACAAGGCGAATGCACCCGCACGAAGAGTTAATCAAAAGCTTCTACACATCCTTTCAAAAACTGGATGCCGACGGAATGGTGCGTTGCTACCACGCGGACATTCGGTTTTCAGATCCTGTCTTCCCGGCTTTATCAAAAACCGAAGTTGGTGGGATGTGGAGGATGCTTTGTTCACAAGCCAAAAACTTTGATCTCACTTTTGATTCGATTGAGGCGAACGATCAAGTTGGGAAAGCTCATTGGGAAGCCCAATACGACTTTTCTGCTACCGGCCGGCGAGTTCATAACATGATCGATGCCAGGTTCGAGTTTCAAGATGGGAAAATCATAACGCACACCGACACCTTCAGTTTTTGGAAGTGGGGTTCGATGGCTTTAGGCCCGGTTGGAACTCTCCTTGGTTGGACGCCGCTGGTACGAAGGAAAGTCCAAAGACAGGCTCGTGAACGACTTACAAGTTGGCTTCAAAGCCCGCGGAGCGGCCGACGGCATAAAGCCTGGGGTGGAGCGTAGCGAAACCCCAGGGAAGCCGGTGTCGAAAATAAAAAAGTAAGCGGAGCGGCCGACGGTTGAATAATCATGATTAGCGTTTGGAAATCAAGCCGCCATCGGCCGCTCCGCGGACTCCGCGAGGGTTTTGTGTAAACGGTCCTGGGGTTTCGCTGCGCTTCACCCCAGGCTTTATGCCAACGTCCGCTCCGCGGACTGAATACAAAAAACCATTGCTACTTGATCAGAGCTTCCTTCAGTTTGTCGCTGTTTGGCCTCAGGCTATCTGAAATGGCAAATACTCCCAACCTACACACGACAAACTGAAGTGTGTCGGACATTACAATAAGAACAAACTATGGAATCTATCGACGAAAAAATAGTCGAACTGAGCAAAACGAAAATCGCTCTGGCTATTCTTGGAACATGCGCCTTTGTGGCAATAGGAATCTGGTTACTGTTCCTTGACGAGGCAATCATCCGGACGAGTAGCAGTTATAGGCTGTTGTTCAATGAACCGATGTATGCCCGCGGGCTTGGCATTGTCTCAATCGTGATCTTTGGGGCCCTCGCACTGTTCTTTTTCAAAAAGCTGTTCGACAAAAAGCCTGGACTCGTATTTAACAACTCTGGGATCGTTGATAACGCCAGCGCGGTAGCTGCCGGTTTCATCCCCTGGTCTGAAATCACAGGCTACGACATATTCGAAATGCCACAGCAGAAGATGTTGATCATTATGGTCGGCGACCCGCAAAAATATGTCGAGCGCGGCAACGCAGTGCAGCAAAAACTAAATCAGGCGAATTTCAAAATGTGTGGCAGCCCTATCTCCATCTCGGCAAATGCGCTGAAGATCAACTTTGCGGAATTGATCTCTACTTTTCAGCAGTATCAACAAAAATACGGCAGTGAATAATTGAACTATGCCTTCGGCTTTGCAGCACCCAAACCAAGAGAAAACACGATCCACGAAACAACACGAAAAGACACGAAGATGTTTTCGTGCTAAAAGTCGGCGAACCCGCGGTACATTCGCGAACCATGCAGGGCGCCTCCTTGGAGTGCGCCGCCTTGTCGGCGCTTTGGCCGGTCGCGGCTTGGCGCGGCCAGGATCCGCTCAAGACTAACAGCGATATTACTTGGCTCTGGCGCACGAGGGCGGCGCCAAGCCGCCGCGGGCCAAGGCGCCGACAA
>JBGTCM010000493.1:0-4284 GCA_041748795.1 Pyrinomonadaceae bacterium | reverse complement strand
TTCCGTACCATATAAACGGCTTCATAAGGTGGAAAGTAACGACGGTCGTCAGCTAGTTGGACCAGGTCAAGCGCGGCGATCCTTCCCTCGGTGGAATTTCCGGCGATTAGGTCGACCTGACCTGAAGAAAGCGCAATATATGTTAACGAAAGATCCATCTCGCGCGGCTGCTCCCCAAACTTCAAACCATAAGCTTTGGAAAACCCCGGATAGCCATCGGCTCGCGACATAAAGTCCTGCCCAAACCCCGCGCGAAAATTGCGCGCATGGGACGCCACGTCTGAAATATTCTTAAGTCCCAGCTTGCGCGCGTCAGCCCCGCGCACCAAAATTGCGAAGGTGTTTTCGAAACCTACCGGCTCACTAACAACCACGCCAAACTTTTCTTCATACTCCTTCTTAACCTCGTCGTAAACCAAACCCGGATCAGTTATCGGTGGATGCTTGAGGATTGCTGTATACGCAGTGCCGGTATACTCCGGATAGAGATCAATTCTTCCCGCCAGCATCGCATCGTGCGGGAGATTTCCGCCCAGCTCAAACTGTCTCTCAACAGCAACGCCACGTGCTTCCAACATCTGCACCACTATCTCCGCGAGGATTACCGACTCGGTAAAATCTTTTGAACCCACCACGACGCGATCGCCGGTCGCAGATGGCGCCAAACGTGAACCGCGCCAACCAGCATAGATTCCGGCGACAACAACAAGAACGATTCCCGCCAGGACAACCCGTTTCCATTTTTGACCTCGGGTTTTGTTACGGCCCGACACTGCGAACCGTTTCTCAAGTAGCCCGAGCGTGAAGTCCGCTGCGAGGGCCATCAAAGCTGCGGGAACAGCGCCAGCCAGCAGAAGGTTATTGTCATACTGTCGCAGTCCACGAAAGATGTAGACGCCGAGACCACCAGCTCCAACCGCGGCAGCGATCGTGGTAACTCCGATAGCAATAACCAGTGCCACTCGCACGCCGGTCACGATCACGCTCGTCGCCAAAGGCAATTCCACTTGCCGCAGGATCTGTCGTCCGGTCATTCCCATGGCTACCGCCGCTTCGCGAACGTCGGCGTCTACACCGAGAATTCCCGTCACGGTGTTGCGGATGATCGGCAGTAATGAATAGAGCACCAGGGCAACAATTGCCGTGCGAGCGCCAATGCCACCAATGAACGGAAGCGGTATCAGGAAACCAAACAATGCCAGGCTGGGAATTGTTTGCATCACATTCGCAATTCCCAGGACCGGACCGCGAAGTGATTCCTTCCGGGTCAGCAGTATCCCGGTAGGTATGCCAATGATGACCGCAACAAACGTCGAGATTAAGACGAGCGACAGGTGTTGTCGCAAGAGCGTCAGAAGCTCCGGCCAGTTGGCAGCGAGGAAGTTCCAGAAGTTCATCCGGTTCTCTTTGTGTCAGAGTAGGACAAACATTCCTGTCTGTCTCACGTTGGGCAAAGGCCCTGTCAGATCAATCCGGCTTGTTCCGATAGTCCGACAGACAGGAATGTCTGTCCTACCCGGCATTCGTCGGCAGCTCGAGAGTATCTAAATATCCGCGGGCGTGCTCATCCTGCGATTTCAAAAAATCTTCCGGTGTCTCCAGTAACACCAGCCGGCCTTTGTGCATCAGTCCAATGCGAGAGCCAAGCAATAAAGCTTCGCGCACATCATGGGTCACCAGTACAGCGGTCTTCTTAAGTGTCTTTGCAAGTTTGCCAAACTCACGTTGCAGACCGGCGCGAGTCAAAGGATCTAGTGCCCCGAACGGCTCATCAAGCAGAAGCAGCGACGGCTCGGCAGCGAGCGCGCGGGCTACCCCGACTCGTTGCCGCTGCCCACCTGATAACTCAGAAGGATACCTTGTGGCGAAGTTTTTGGGCTCGAGACCGACGAGGGAAAGCAACTCACTCACACGTTGTTTGATCTTGTTTTCGTCCCAACGCTCCAGAGATGGAACAAGAGCAACGTTTCTTTCCACAGTGAAATGAGGAAACAGACCACCCTCCTGAATCACGTAACCGGTTCGGCGTCTGAGGCGGATTGGTTCCCAATCAGATGTCGCCCTGCCTTCGACCAGGACCTGGCCTGAGGTAGGCAACAACAACCGGTTGATTAGTTTGAGAGTTGTGGTCTTCCCGCAGCCTGATTCACCCAGGAGGACCAGGGTCTCGCCATGGTTAACCGTAAAGCTGAGATGGGAAATGATCGGAGCTGAGGCCCCGGCGTGAGAGAAACTTACATCGCGAAACTCAACCAGCGGAGTGTCTGATGGCACGGACATTGGTTTGAGCGGCTTTGCCGCCGCACAGTGCGGTAAGGCTCGGCCTTACCGTCCTCTACTCGTTAAGTGTTTGAGGCTATGCCTCAACGGAGGCGCAGCCTCGAAGGAATAAAGAATCCTGAAACGGTAAGGCTGAGCCTGACCGCACTGTGCGGCGGCAAAGCCGCATGGTTAATTCAAACGGCCAGCAACAAATTGCTGCTGAACCTTTCCTCCGCATCGAGCCAGGTGTGCGCTCTGGTGAAGCCGGTGCCGGATGCAAGGCTGGCAATGTCGCTTAGATCATACTTGTATGAATTTTCCGTATGGATTTGTTCGCCTTCTCCAAACTTAACTTCCATTCCCAGCGCCCGGATATTTACCGTCTGCTCGCGGATGCTTTCGATGTAAATTTCGACACGCCCGACTTCTTCGTTATAAAACGCGAGGTGATGAAAAGCCCTCAGATCGAAGTCGCCTCCAAGCTCACGGTTAATGCGCGCCAACACGTTAAGATTAAACGCTGCCGTTACCCCGAGGGCATCATTGTAAGCGGCTTCGAGCACCTGCTTATCCTTCTTTAAGTCTGCGCCAAGCAGCAAAGCGTCTCCTTCATTCAAGACGTCACGCAAGGCACGCAGAAACTTAAGCGCCTCGACCGGATCGAAGTTACTGATGTTTGAACCAAGAAAGAGGGCCAACGTTCGTTCCCTCTCCGTCTTCTTCAACTCAGATAGACCGGCGAAATAGTCGGCGGCGTAAGCTTCGATCTTCAACCGCGGGTATGATTGCAGGAGTATTCGCGAACTGCTGTCGAGCGCTGTGGCCGAGATGTCTACGGGAATGAATTTCAGCTCTGCCTGTTTCCTGAGCAGAGCTTCAATTATTAGTCTGGTCTTTGACGCACTGCCGCTACCCATCTCGAGAAGCGTCGTCTCACCTTCGACGGAAGCAACAATCTCATCCGCATAACGCTGGAGAATCTCATTTTCAGCGCGAGTCAGGTAATACTCGGGCAGCAGACAGATCGCTTCAAAAAGTTGGGAGCCAAGTTCGTCGTAAAAATACTTCGGGAGAAAGCGCTTTGGTTCTGACGAGAGGCCGCGGCGCACGTCTTCCGCGAGTCCGGCTCGAGGATCGCGCGTGACAAGGTTGTGAAGCTGGAGCTTCCCCTCATGGGCCTTAGCTGGTTCTGTGTGCAACACGGAAAAGGTCCCGAATCAAATGTCAGGCATCTGCAACAAACGATCGGTCTTAATGGGTCAGGTTATGATACCGGATTAGGTAGGAATAGTAACTCAGCCTGGCAATCAGGACGCCTGCGTGGTTAAGCCCCTTCATTAGTTTGACTGCCGAGCGGAGACTTTCATTGACGTCGGAACGACCTCCAAGCCAGCTTTTCGCCAACTGAAACGTTCGTAAAAACCCCGATCCGTTCGCAGCCGCTTTTGCGAACGATGCCGCTGACCTGAAGCTTGATCACTTCGACACGGGTGTGTGAGTTAGCTTAATATGCTGACATAGTAGATCCCCCCTGCTCGTCTCCAAGCATCAATCCAGAAGGAAGCCGATCGTCTATGAAAATCCATCGGGAGATTTGGGTGGCGACGGCGACCTTGATGCACATTAATGACTTACCAACAGCCATCAGTCCACTAGTCGAAGCAAACGATCGCGAAATCTCAATGTGTGTTACCGCACAGACGCGATGTGCCGTAAGCCATTAGGTTGACCTTTGAATCTTAAATTCCGCTTCAAGCTGAAAGTCCATACGTATGATTGAGTCCCGTATACCGCCAGACAGAAAGGGACAATCACTCCGTCGCGTTGCGTTCTTCTGATTAATTCCGTCGAGGTGCGGTGTTTCGCCGCATGCACCTAAAGGTATTGTTTGACAGGTGTAACTCGAAAACTCGGTCGCTTGTTAGATTCATTCTTAGCCGCCTCCACTTTCCCGCCCAAAAGTGTTTTCTCGTCCCAACAGTAGAGACGAATAATCGTCTGCCTTACTCCGAGCTGTCCTGA
>JBGTCM010000492.1:0-2585 GCA_041748795.1 Pyrinomonadaceae bacterium | reverse complement strand
CTCCCATTCGACGCTGACGCCGATCACCAGTCCGGCAAGCAACATCACTGCGTAGCCAGTCGCCCCCGGATGCGCAAACCAATCCTGCCTGTGCAGCACAGCCCAGCCAGCGGCATAGATCAAAAGTACCAGCAACCCATCACCCAGCGCAGCCACCCCACCGTGCCACCACACGACGCTGAAATCCTCCATCCCTTTGTAGAGCGGAGCCTGTATTATCTCCCACAGGTAGTTGACGAGCACGGAAACGACAAACAGGACTGCCAGCCGCCGCCACCACGCGCCGCGCCACCTGCACTTAAGAGATTCATGGTCGTCAATGCTTCTTTTCAATGTTAAGTGGGCGAAGCTGCCGAACTAGTATCCTTTCCGCAGATCTGCGGTGCAAGTATTTGACCAGCGGCAAAGTCCGCACATCACAAGACTGCTCGACCATCCGAGACGTTGCGCGCTTGAAGCATTATCGCTTCGCACCGAGCAGCGTCACATCAATTGGATCAAGCAACACGCCTTCTTCACGGCAAGCGTCATCTTGCAGAAATGGGTGAAGCTGAAATTAGGCCTCTCGGAACTGGCAGGCGAAGGCAACTCATGCCTGAAAGTCTTCAATGACCGGCACGTCGTTTCTCGCCAGCAGCGAAAGGGCTGCGGCGATGATGCGATGCTGTAAGGCGGAATTGTTCGGCTCCCCGAGCGGGAAACCGAGCTTATAAGGGACGAACAAGGCGCGCGGTGGCCGCAACACGTCGGTGACTTCGTGTAGCAGCGAGATCGAGACAGTCGTAATACCGGCGCGTTCGATGGCGGATTGAATCAGACCGACGGTCTGCACGCACATGGGTCAAACGGGCGTCAGGAATGCCACGTCAACCCCGTCAGCGCGCAATCCCTCGGCGACTTCCGGTGCGGTCTCTTCGATCAGACGCTTCGGTCTGAGGATCGAGCCCATGAAGCTGAAGTGGCGGTGGTTGAGGTTACCGATCTCGCCCTGCGCGACGAGTTCACGAAAACGATCCAGAGGAAAGGCCAGATTGCGATTAGCCAGGACGCCGGAATGATCGAAGGTGTCGCTCTTGTGTGCTTCGATCAAGGTGCTCGTTATGACGCTGTTGGGAATCTCGCGGAAAGAAGCGTCGCCACTTTTCAGGAAACTATCGAAACCCACCTGTTCCGGTGTATGCAATCCGGCAGTCGTTATCAGCGCCACACGAGCCGTGTTCAATGGCTTTTCGAGGTTCGCGCACGGGACGGGATTGATTGCATAACGCGCAAACGGATAGGCCTTCATGAACAGGCGGTATTTGAGGACCATTTCTCCATAAGTTGCCATCTATGTTTTTCTCACCTCTAATCGTCTAAACAGTGCTGGCGGTTCTCAATCGTACCCTCTTATAACCAAACAGCACCATTGCTATTTTTCCGGTTGTTTCCGTTGCCACGACGGGGAACACCTCAGCAACACAGGCAAGGTGATTCGCAACGACTGCAATATCTGCCACACCGTTTTGTCGGATTCAGCGAGTGCACCGCCTGCGACCTTTACGAATGGCGCATTTTTCGCCATCCTGTTGATCTTGGGGGCTTGGTTGATCTGAAGTGCACTACGTGCCACAAAGGTATCGAACCTTTCAAACATCCGGTAAATCTTTGGGGACATATCGATGTTCGAATGCGTAGAATGTCGTCCGAAGAAGAACTGACTTTCGGCGAAACTGTCTAGCAGTGAGGGGCGATGCGGCCCGGCATGCCGGGAAGAAACGTGATGAAGATTCGCGTGGCGCAAGGGATTATTTTGGGCGTTACCCTCGGGTTGGCCGTGGGTGTCGGCGCTTACACCTTTGTCTATGCTCGCGGTTACTCGTACCTGACGGATAACCCGGAGACTTGCGTTAATTGCCACGTGATGCAAGACCAGTATAGCGGCTGGTTGAAGTCGAGCCATCGAGCTGTAGCCGTCTGCAACGATTGCCACACGCCGCCGGGACTCGTTGGCAAATACACCACAAAGGCACGGAATGGTTTCTGGCATTCCTATTATTTCACCACCGGTTGGTTCGAGGACAACATCCACATCACACCACGAGGCCGTGAGGTAACTGAAAAGGCTTGCCGAAACTGTCATCAGGAGATCGTCGACGCTATTGAAGGTTCACACTCGGGAGCTGCCGAGTCGCAAACGAGTTGCCTCCGCTGTCACAACTCAGTTGGACACATGCATTGAGGCTGGGCCGAGGCGGTTCCAGCTTAGAGAGGCCCCAAGAGTTAGGGTAAAAAAGGGGAAGGAAAATGACTGAAGACAGGAAGAGTGAGAAAACAGGAAATGATGTCTACGCCAAGCCCTCAGATGCGCCACGCAAGCGACGCTGGCTGCGCTTTTGGGGCGTTGTCGCACTGGCTGTCGTCGCCACCGTTTTTGGTCTCGCGCTGCTCGTTAATATCTTTCAGCGCAAGCAGGAGGCGCGTAACCCCTTCTTCAGAGTGGTAGAGCTGACGGACGACACAGTGGATCCCGCCGTCTGGGGCAAGAATTTTCCGCTCCAGTATGATGACTATCTGAAAACAACCGATCAGGTGCGTACGCGTTA
>JBGTCM010000491.1:0-8076 GCA_041748795.1 Pyrinomonadaceae bacterium | reverse complement strand
GAACACCTGGCCGTTGTCCAGGTTCAGGGCCACCAGCTCGCCTTTTTGAGAACCGACAAAGACCGTCCCACCAACAATCGCTGCCGACGATTCAATCGAATCACCGGCTTCGTAAGTCCATAACTGCTTCAATGAGTTTGGAACTGTTCCGAGCGACACGCCGGTTAACTGATGATTGCCTCGAAACTGGGACCAGTTTTCGGCAGGCGTGTCCTGTGCGCTGCCGAAGCAGAAAGCAGTAAGCAGTAAGCAAAAGGCAGCTACCGGCGAAGAAGATTTCGTAAGTGCTCCTCGCGCACAACATCCACCAAAAATACTATCCACGAAAACACACGAACGTACACGAAAACTTGTTAGTGTCTTTTTCGTGTAACTTCGCGGATCGTGTCTTCTTCTCAAAACGCCCACTCGTAGACCTCCAGTGCACCATTTACATCAAACGGTCGCGGATTAAAAGTTCCTGTCCATTGTGCGGCCGCATCCGCAGCAAGAATTTCTAAATCGTCGCGCGGCACTCCTCTGGCGCTCAGCGTGTGCCTCAATCCACCCGCCAACGCCAACTCTTCCAATCGTCGCGCCAGCATTTCAGCGGGCTCTGAACTACCGTCGCCCGGATTTGTCATCGACAATTTTAGAAGTTCCTCGTATCGGTCAGCCGCAACCGGTCCATTCCAACGTACGACCGAAGGCAACATCATTGCGATGGCCGCGCCGTGCGCGGTGCCATAGCGCGCCGTCAGTGGATTGGCGCAAGCATGAGTGGCACCCAGCATTGAGTTCTCAATAGCCGCACCGGCGAAATATGCTCCCAACTGCATCGCGCTTCGTGCTTCCAGATCCTCAGGCACGGCCAGTACCCGCTCGTAGTTGGCTTCGAGCAAACGCCAGGCTTCACGTGAGAAAAACTCCGATAGCCCATTGCGCCTCGTAGTTACAAAAGTCTCGATGGCATGCGCTATCGCATCGAACCCGGTCGCAGCAGTTACATTCTGCGGCTGCGAGATGGTCAACGAGGGGTCAAGCAGTGCAACACGAAATGCGGCCTTCGTATCACCACAAGCCATCTTGGTGTGACTCCCTGCGTCGGAAATCAGTGCGTACGTTTGGGCTTCACTTCCTGTTCCTGCAGTGGTGGGAACCCCAATCATTGGAAGGAGCGGCGATGTAGCTTTGCCGTAGCCGAGATAATCGCGCATGTGGCCGCCATTAGTGAGGAGGAAATTGACTGCTTTTGCGCAATCGAGCGAACTCCCGCCACCAAAGCCAATGATTGAATCGATGTCGAGCGGAGCTGCAAATTCCCTTCCCGCTTCAACCATCAGCGTGTTGGGATTGGATTCAAAATCATGAAACCGGAAGACTTCGATGCCGGCCTTTCGCAAAGGGGCCAGGGCCTCGTCCACGTGACCCGACGCAATCATGCCATGGTCGGCGACAACCAACGTACGGCGAAATCCCAACTCGGAGGCGAGCTGACCGAGACGTTCAATGGCGCCGGCGCCAAAGACGACTCGCGTTCGAGGTTGGAAGTCGAAAGGATTCATTCTCTGAGTCCGCGAAGCGCGACGACGGCGTAAAGCCTGGGGTGAAGCGAAGCGGAACCCCAGGTTAGGTCCAGGAAGTAAGGAAGCCCGCGGAGCGGCCGACAGCGGATCGAATCCTTGACCGGCTTGTGTTCGATTCGCTCTATCGCCACGCTTCGCGAGCTAGCGCTCCCTCAATGCGGTTTTCCTGGGGTTACGCTTCGCTCCACCCCGGGCTTTATGCTTTCGGCCGCTTCGCGGGCTTCAAAGCTTTCCTTCGTCGTCGTAGCGTGGGAATCAATAAGACTCCGATGCCAACATCATAGTGAATGCGACTAAACCACTCGCAAATGCGAACAGAACAAGTGCAACGAAGGTTATGACCCTCTTGAGACCATCACGCTGCTCCGAACTCATTTGCATACGATTCCCAAATCGTTTTACTTCGGAGCCGACGCGGCTTTCGCCGGCGCAGCTTCCGCCAGCGCGTAGAGCTGGTTACGGTTTGAAATAAACAGCGCCCCATTCGCCGGCACAGGCGTCGAATAAACCGAGCTGCCCATGTTTAGTTCCGCGATCACTTTCTTAGTCCTGCCTTCCTGCATGATGACGACGTCGCCGTCTTCATCGCCGACGTAAAGTTTGCCATCGATAAGTATCGGCGAGCCCCACACGGCTGCGAACAGGTCGTGTACCCACAACTGCTGGCCGGTCTTTGCGTCAATGGCGTGTAGAAATCCGCTGAAGTCCGTTTGATAAAGAATGCCGTCTTTAATTGCCGGAGTAGAAATGGATCGTCGAAGCTTATCGTAGTGCCAAACCAGCCCGGTCTTGGTGATGTCGCCGCGTTTGCTGGCGTCGATGCTGTACATGTGGCCCACGCCTTCGCCGTGTTCCGGATCCTGGCCATTCGATATGTAGACCCTGTCCTGGTAAATAACCGGCGTGCTGATAATTTCGTTCCTGGTCTTGGGCCAGACCGACTCCTTCGGGTTGGTATCAAATTCCCAAAGCTTTTTGCCGGTCAACGCTTCGTAACCGCGGATCCAGCCGTCACCCTGCCCGTGAACGACCTGCACCACACCGCCCAGCATACCGACAGTCGGCGAAGACCATTGCCCGTGCAGAATCTTTTCGTGCACTGAGTTGTCTTCCCACGCAAGCTTACCGGTCTTCTTGTTGACCGCAATAATCGCCGGGGCTTTTGGCGAGGGCACGTTTACATGGCTCTCGTCCTGGCCGTTTGAAGTGCTCACATAGATGAGGTCGCCATAAGAAACCGGGGACGAATTTGCCAGGTTGTGCGGCAACGATCCGACCTCTTCGACCATGTCGAACATCCAGACAACATCACCATTAAATTCGCCTGTAAGTTTTTCGTCGGTCACACCGTCGTTCTCTTTGTCGCGAAAACCCTGGGTATCAAGGCAGACTAACTCCGCGCGGTTTGACACGTAGTAAACGCGATCGCCTTCCACCATTGGCGACGATGCGACACCCTGATAGGGCCAATCGTTGACGCGACCGGCGGCGAGCTTGTCATGGACCATTTGCCACAAGAATTCGCCATCTGATTCGCGAAAGGCCATCAGGATTCCTTTGTCTCCCGTGACTTTCGGATCGCGCAGGCCTTCGTTATTCGTGCCGACGAAAACTATTCCACCAGAGACGACAACGTTGCCGTATGTTTGCGAACCCAACTGGGCCACCCATTTAACGTTCTTCTTTTCCTTAACGTCCCAGCTCGTTGGAATTCCCTTCATGTTCGAGACCATGTTGCGGTCGGCCGTGCCTCCCCACATGGGCCAATCCGTGGTGCCGGGATCGGAAGCGAAAACAGGAGACAGAAGACAGGAGACAGGAGACAGGAGAATGCCCGCTGCGATTATCAAGAATAGCGAAAAGAAGGCCGCTTGTTTGCCTTCACTTTGTCGCCTAATGTTGCTTTTCATTTGTCGTGTAGTGTTTCTCATGGTTTCTCTAAATCAGCTCATCGTTTCTCTAAATCAGCTGCAATACGTAAATGTTTGACTCCGTCCTTCTGACTTCTGTTTTCTGTCTTCTGTCTACGGGTTCTTATAGACTTTCAGGTTATCGAAATAAATCTCGGCCAGGGCATTTCCGAAGACGCCGGGTGCGCCCTCACGGTTAGGTATTGGATCAATGCGCTCGATCATCCAGGCGGTTGGTTCAGTTTCACTCGCCAACCAAACTTTTCCGCGCGCGCGTGTCTTCCCATCCGGAAGATTTTCAACCTGCAGCTTAATTCGATACCAGGTGTCAGGTTTCCACGCGAAAGGCATGCTTACTGTGCGCGCGGTTTCAGGTTGCCACGGCTCCAGCTGCAGCAACTGGCTGTTGCCGTAAAGCGACAGCACATAACGCTGGGCAATCATGCCGGCATCTCCCTGTTGGCGCCGTTTGACGGTAGCAAAGACATCGCCTTCAACTGTGTAATTCGCAAAATCGGATGGTCCAAAATAGGCACGCGCACGGGTCACCAGAGACGACCCTTCCGTTGTCTTCACCAGCACCTTGTTGCCGCCCTCCAACTGCCGGACGATAAACTTCGGAGAGGTGTTCACCCACGCCCCCGGAATCGTATTGACTGCGAAGCCGTCAAACGCCTCGGTCCACGGCAGCGGCGGAAAAACGCGAACGCTTGCCGAGCCGGTTATTTCACTAACCTTGGCCTTGACCAACCCCGTTTGCGCGATCGTATCCGAGCCGGCCGTAAACTGCCCATTCTCTACTTTGCCCTTCAACTGGTCCAACGACCAGGTGGCGGCTGGCTCTTCACGAATAAACTTTCCCTGCTCGTCGAAAAGCCTGGCTCGGAAGTTAACTTTCTCTCCGGGCTTGAGTATCAATTCCGTTGGAACCACCTGAACGTGTGCTACCGGCCGGTTCGGATTTGGTATGCCCTCAACCGGTGGGCCAGTACGCGTCGGACTGTTCGTCTTCTTCCCGATGCAGTAGATATTCGACTCAGTGATCAAAAACACACGGCCATTGGAAATCGCGGGAGAGCCGATGATGATCTCCGGCAGCGTTGCAGTGCCTAATTGATCTTCGTCGAGCACCTCGGCGCCCGTGGCGCTCGGTTTCAATATAAAAAACTTCCCGTTCTCGGTACCCACGTAAAGCTTGCCGTCCCCAAGGACGGGCGACGACTTCTGAATCGTGCCAAGATTTTTTGTCCACAGTTGCTTGCCGGTGGCGGCATCAAACGCGGCGAGGTTGGCGCTGTTATCTACCTGGTAAACCCTGTCGCCGTCGAGCACGGGCGAAGAGAAACCGCCTTGCCAGCCGTAGGTCTGCCACTTGATCTTTTCCTTCGTAATTTCACCTTTTGTCGTGGCGTCAACTGCGACGATCATTCCCATCTCATTAGAAGCAAGATTCTCTTCGCTGTGGGTCAGGATGGCAGTCGTGCCATGAACCACTACCCCCGTGTTGATACCGCGTTTGCTGATTTCGTATTTCCAAACAGGTTCGCCGGTGCCGGCCTTGATGGCATAGACTGCGCCATCGCTCCCGCCCTGAATCAAGAGGCGCGTGCCATTCACGTCCACGATGATCGGTGGTGAGTAAGTTGTGTCGTAAGGCCTGCCGCCCGGAGCGCTCACCCAGAGCGTTTCTCCGGTCCGCTTGTCAAAGGCCATGAAGCGATGCGCACCGCGAGCATGCCCGCCCCACTGAAACGTGACTCCGCTGACGATAACCATGTCACCTTCGATCAGCGGCGAAACCGTACGGCCCCCGTGTGTGGTGAGTAGTCCAAAATCCTCCCCTAGCGAACGTTCCCACAGGACCTTCCCGGTTCGATCCAATGCGACAAGCGGCCCGCCTCCTCCAAACACGAATATGTTGCCGGTCGCTGGATCGCCCACAGGCGACGGCCAGCCTATCCGATGGGGCGGAACGTCACTGAGGTAAACATTGAAGCGGTGCTCCCAGAGAAACTTGCCGGTATCAGCATCGAGCGCGACCACACGCTCCTGTAAAGTCTCGCCCTTGCCGACTGCGTTTTGAAGGTACACGCGATCGCCCATAACGATAGGCGCGGAACGCCCGCCATACGGAGCTTTCCACGCAAGGTTTTCGCCCGCGGGCGACCAGCGCGTAGGTAAATTCTTCTCCGGGGAAATGCCGTCGCGTGCCGGACCGCGCCACTCAGTCCAATCGCCCGTCAGGGGCGGAGTAACCACGAGTAAAGCGAGCGAAACATTCAAAAAAATGGAGGCAAAGTTAATCATTTGGATTTCCGTTGTTCTCTTGCACGCAGAGCCTAATATTGAGGACTTAAAGCAGCAAAAACCTGCGACGTTGCAACCTTAAGGATGTATATTACGTACATTCGCGTTGCAGTGATTCAGTTTTTCTTGCGCACCGCTCCGTTTACAAGCTTGAATTTACCATCTACCGGTTAACTCCCAAAACGTGGAGGGGTCTCATGACATCAAGACGCCTATGCCTTCTCTTGCTCACAATGCTCGCCCCACTGGCTGTGGTTGCGCAAGATCCGAAACACGATCTGAACAATCAAATGTGGGAAGCCGCGCGGAAAGGCGACGTCGTCGCAGTTACGGCGGCGCTCGACAAGGGCGCTGATGTGAATGCCAAATTCCGTTACGGGGCCACGGCACTTTTCAAAGCGGCTGAACGCGGGCATGCCGATGTCGTCAAACTCTTACTTGCCCGCGGCGCCGATGCCACCGTCAAGGATACTTTCTATGGCGCCACGGCAATGTCCTGGGCACTGGACAACGATCACGTGGAAGTTGTTCGAGCGATACTCGACAAAGACGCGTCAAGTGTTACTCAAGTGCTAATGCGAGGTGCCCGTCAAGGCAAGGCGCCTTTGGTCGAAATGGCAGTAGCCAAAGGCGGACTAAATGCAGAATCGCTGACTTCTGCTTACGCGGCCGTGATGGACGACAAGGACAAGGCTGCTATCGCGGAGATGCTCAAAAACGCCGGCGCAATTCCGCCGCTCGTGCTTGACGCTGCGACACTTCAATCATACGTCGGGCGGTTTAAACCTGAAACGGGCGCGGACATCGTTTTCGCTGTCAAGGAAGGTCGTTTGTTTGCGACGCCTGGAGCGCAACAACCAATTGCGATGATCGCTACTGACAAGACCACGTTTAAGCCGGCAGCCTTCGATGGAATCGTAATCACGTTTACGCTGGAAGCCGATAAGGTAACTGGCATGACACTGAAACAGGGCGCGAACACAACAGCGTTTAAGCGCGTCGAAGAACCGAAGCCGTAAAGGCTGTTCGTGGTCAGTTGTCAGTGGTCAGTTGCTTATTCGTCGAAACAAGCTTCTTGAGCTGACTAATTCCTACGGAACAGAGACAACTACAATACGCGCCACTAACAACTGACAACTGACAACTGACTACGAACCAATTACCGAGGATCATATGAACCGTCTACTACTTTCCCTCGTTTGTCTATGTCTTTTTTCCATCGGTGTTCGCGCGCAGGACTGGCCACAGTTTCGCGGGCCGAGGGCGACTGGTGTCGTTGAAGGACGACCTGCGGCCATCGCCTGGGACGCGGAGAAGTCTGTGAACACGCGTTGGAAGACTGCCATTCCTGGTTTGGCCCATTCGAGCCCGGTCGTTTGGGGCGACAAGGTCTTTGTCAGCACTGCTGTCACCAGCGCTACCAAGGATGAGACGCGCTTTGGACTCTACGGCGACGTGGCGCCGGTTAAAGACGATCCCAGGCATACGTGGAAGGTTTACGCGCTCGATAAGACGACCGGCAAAATTCTCTGGGAGCGAGTCGCTTACGAAGGCATGCCGAAAGTGAAGCGTCACCCCAAATCAACACACGCAGATTCAACGCCGGTTACCAACGGCAAGTATCTCGTCGTGCTCTTCGGATCACACGGCATGTATGCGTACGACCTGAAGGGGAAACTGTTGTGGAAACAAGATTTAGGCGTTCTGGACGCCGGTTGGTTCTACGACGCCGACTACCAATGGGAATACGGCAGCTCTCCGGTCATCTACAAGGACCTCGTGATTGTCCAGGCGGACGTGCAGAAGGATTCATTCATCGCCGCCTACAGTCTGAAAAACGGCAAACTTGTATGGAAGACGCCTCGGGAAGAAATCTCGTCCTGGGGAACGCCGACTGTCTATGAAGGAAAGACGCGCGCAGAGTTAATCACCAACGGATCAAAGGCCATTCGTGGTTATGATCCTGCCACCGGAAAAGAATTGTGGCGTCTGACACCAAACTCTGAAATAACGACGCCCACACCTTTTGTGGCCCACGACCTTATTTTCGTTACGGCCGGCTATACGCCGATTCAGCCGATCTATGCGATCCGGCCGGGCGCAACGGGTGATATCTCACTGCCCGAGGGAAAAGAATCAAACACCTTCATCGCCTGGAGTAAGAAACGTGGTGGTCCATACATGCCGACGCCGGTTGTCTATGGAGACTATCTTTACACCTGCTCCAATCAGGGCGTGCTGACGGCGTATAACGCGCACACCGGCGAACGGATTTATCAGGAGCGGCTGGGTGG
>JBGTCM010000490.1:0-10889 GCA_041748795.1 Pyrinomonadaceae bacterium | reverse complement strand
TGTCCAGCAAGGAAGAGGGCGAGGCGGCCATCGCTCAGTTTAATGGCAAGGAAATCAATGGTCGCGCGCTGAACGTCAACGAAGCGAAACCCCGCGAAAATCGTGGTGGTGGTGGCGGACGCGGATTCGGTGGCGGCGGTGGTAATCGTGGTGGCGGCGGCGGCTACGGTGGTAATCGTGGCGGCGGCGGTGGCTACGGCGGCGGCGGCGGTGGCGGCAATCGCGAGCCCCGTTGGTAAGCATTTGCTTCCATAACTAATTCTTTGTGCGTCCTCTGTGAACTCGGTGGCCCTGTAGTGAGGCTTCCAAAAAATGCCTAACCACAGAGTCAGAGAGAACACAGAGGCCGCAAAGAGAAACAAGTGATGGTGGGCTGAATGTTTACTGTCACCAGACAAGGCGAGCTCAGAACTAGACTGAGTCGCACAAAAGGAGTTTATGAATTTTTCTCAACTGGGACTTTTGCCGGCGCAGGTGCGCAAGTGCGAGTCTCTCGGATACACCGAACCAACCCCGATCCAGGAACAGGCAATACCTGTTGTCCTTAGCGGCCAGGATCTGATCGGGTGTGCTGAAACAGGCACAGGCAAGACAGCTGCATTTCTGCTTCCCATTATTCAAAAGATTACGGACAAGCCGCGACCCGGCGTCCGTGTTTTAGTGCTCGCGCCGACGCGCGAACTGGCGATGCAGATTCAAAAGAACTATGGCGAGCTCAATCACGTGAAGGCCAACCGTGGCGTCACAGTGATTGGCGGAGCCAACATGCGAACTCAGATTTCGGATTTGCGACGCGGAGTAGCGATTGTAATCGCCACCCCCGGACGCCTGCTTGATCTAATCGAACGCGGTGCCGTAAGTCTTTCCGCAGTCGAGTACTTAGTGCTTGACGAAGCGGACCGTATGTTGGACATGGGATTTTTGCCGGCTATTCGCCAGATCCTTTCACTGCTTCCCGTAAAGCGGCAGACAATGCTGTTTTCAGCCACAATGTCTTCAGAGATTGAGAAGCTGGCGCGCACGACTATGAAGCAGCCCAAGCTGATTGAAGTCAGCCAGCGAGGCAAAGCGGCCTCGATGGTTGAACAGATTGCTTATCCCGTGGCACAGGAGTCAAAGACAGCACTGTTACTTGATCTTCTCGAACGCGAACGCTTTGAACGAGTGTTAGTATTTACCCGTACTCGTAGAGGCGCAGAGAGGCTTTCACATATTCTATCGGCGCGTGAGCACAGCGTTGGTCGCATCCATTCTGATCGAACTCAGCCGCAACGCGAATCGGCGCTGCGCGGATTTCGAGATGGTCGCACCCGGGTGCTGGTGGCAACTGATATCGCCGCACGAGGGCTCGACGTGGACCTTGTTTCGCATGTCATCAATTACGATGTGCCGGCAGCTCCCGAAGATTACGTGCATCGAATCGGCAGGACGGGCAGGGCAGGGAATACAGGACGCGCGATCACCATCGTGACTCCCGTCGATGAGCTGTCTATGCGCGCGATTGAACGGCTGACAGGCCAGGAGGTCAAGCGTGTGAATCTGCCGGGATTCGGTTCCCAGACTACACGTGAAGCCGAAAGAAAACCGTTTACTCGTGCAACACCGCGTGCGGTGTTTACGCGTTCGTTTAGACCCAGGCGAGCAAGCAGGTAAAACGACGAATAAGTGAGGAATACTGAGTGATGAGTGATGAGTACTGAGTTAGCCGGGAGACCACGCAAACTCAGGACTCAGGACTCAGAACTGAACCTTCAGTACCGACAACTTCCAATTAAAAAGGAGAAAACTGATTGGCTAGAGACGATTTGATTCCCGCGCAGGGCACTATCATCGATAAACAACCCAACGCATTCTTCAAGGTCCAACTTGAAAACAGCGAACATGTGGTGCTGGCTGCCGTTTCAGGCAAGATGCGTAAGAACCGGATTCGGATTTTGGTGGGCGATCGAGTAAGTGTTGAGATGTCGCCCTATGATTTGTCCCGGGGCCGCATTACTTACCGGTATAAATAGAGCCTCAATTGTAAAGCAAACTGTTAGTTTGCTGACCTGTGATTGCAGGCACCGTGCAAATTCACAGTTCAGCAAACTAACAGTTTGCTTTACGTCGTTTGAGGTCACATCCGCTCGATATTCTCGGCCGGCTCGACTGTAATTGATCGAAATTTAGACAGCCGGACCAGGCCGGGGGCCCCTCCTTTAGGCTTCGAAAGAAACTTCCTCTGCGTGTAGTGGATATTAACTTTCGCGTCTTTGCTTGCCTGGCTGAATTTTGCTGCAAGTTGCGCTGCTTCAACGATCGTACGGTGAGGGATTTCCTTACGGCTGGAGTTGCGCACGATCACGTGGGACCCTGGATAGTCGCCGGCATGTAGCCAAAGATCGTTCGGCCGCGCTTCACGAAACGTTAACTTGTCGTTGTCCCGGGCCGTCCTGCCAATAACCACTTCATATCCGTCAGAAGACAGGTAGCGCCGCATGCCCGGAAGGCCGCCGGGCGTTTTCTTTTGAAGAACGGACTTCTTTTCCTTAGGCGCTTCAAACTCCTCCAGTGTCGCCTCATCACGCGCCGCTATCGCTTCGACCAATCTCGTTTGTTTCTCCTCAAGCTCAGTCAAATGCTGCTCGATTTGAACCAGCCGCGAACCCAGCTGTTCAATGGCTCGCTTGGATTTTGAGTAACGACCAAAAGCATCGCTTGCCGCTTCGCTCAAAGAGGTGTTCGCGTCAAGATCCATCACAATGATGGGCGCATCGTCAGCGTAGTAGTCTTTCAACCTTACCTTGTCGCCAACTCGCTCGGCGGTAGATATGTTCGCTAGCAGGAGGTCGCCTAACCGTTTGTGTTCCTCGGGGGAGCCGTGGTCTTTCAGGTCCTTCTCAAGGTTCGCCTTGAGCTTGCTTTGTTTTGTGATGTCCTTCCGCGATTTCGCAATCAACCTGGCTGCGCGCGATTCGAATGCCTGGTGTGCTCCCAGACCGCGATAGTGTTCGTCGATCGCCTCTGACATGGTGGGGAAGTTTCCGCGGGAGATACGCATCTCTTCGACGACAGCTTTTGTCTGACGTGGTGGAGAGCGATATAGATCGCCTACCTGTTGACCATCTCCCCTGGGCGCTCGTAACGCGTGAGTGATCGTGCCTTCGTCGTCCAATAAAAAGAGATTGGCGGAGCGTCCGGTCAATTGGGCTACGAGCTCGCGTTGCCGCGAATCACCCAAGTCGTCGGTAACCATTAGTGAGAGCCGGACAATGCGTTCATCTTCGTCTTTGATGAGGGACACCAAATTGCCGCCGGCTAAAGTGGCGCGCATTGCCTGTGCGAAAAATGAAAGTGCCGCCGAGCCTTTTTCCAGCTCTTTGACTGCTCGCTTAATCAGGTAGAGCCGTGGGGCGTTCGGCTCTATGCTAATGAAGAGATATCCATCGCGCTTCAGGCCAAAGTCTATCGCCAAAGAAACGTCTGAAAGCTGATAGATCTTTCCAAAGAAGCGACCGACCAGAAGTGGCTCGAGCTCTGCCACAACATCTTTTAATGTTTCCTCGTGCATTCGATTACTTGTGCGTCATCGCGCTGTAGCACAGCCGGTAGCAGCGCAGCGATTGATCTCAGCGCCAAAGGTGCGAAATGTAATAGCCTGGGGCAACGCCCAGGAAAGTGCAAAAAGAGTCTTTAAAGCGCTGAAGGCGCGGAATTGATCGGGACTCGTTCATTTCGCGCCTTCAGCGCTACCTGACTTAAGTCACTCACCTGGGCCGCTGGCCCAGGCTTTTTCATTTCGCGCCGTTGGCGCTGAAGATCGATTCTTACACAAAGCAAAAGGCCCTGCGCTTTTGAAGAGCAGGGCCCATTCTATCGATAACTGCGCGTTAAGCTCTAACTACAGCCGTACTCGTGAAGCGGTCGTGTGCGGTGCGTCGCTCCCGATCCACAAACATATATATCAACCCGAGGCCGGCAATCCCGATTGACATGATGTAGAACACGGCGCGCCCGGCCGACTGTGCGCCTGTCGGAATGAGTCCGGTGCGCGCGTCAACAACTCGCAGAGAGAAGAGTCGCATTGCGAGGGTTCGTCCAGTCAGCGCGATGCTAAATGTCAGGTACAAAAAGATTGCAACCAGGACAGTCCCCGCGGCGAATGCGATCACTCTGGGGTTGTGCCACTGCAGCTCAGTCAATTTGATCATGGCGACCACGGGCGTGGCCAGAATGCAAACGACAATAAAATCCATCACCGCACTAAACATCCGGAAAAAGACCGGCGCGGAACGCACTTGCGCGGTCTCAACCATCAAAGCGGTGGGCACAGAGTCTAAATAATTAAGTGCCGGATCATTGTCCCTAATGAGCCTTTTTGGCTTAACCGTTGGCTTTGGAATCTCCAGCGGCGGGGGATCTTCTACAGGCGCGATCGAATCCTCGACGCGTGCTTCCAGAATCGGGACCGATTCCTCCTCGAAGGTTGTAATCACCGGCGCTGAAACCACTGTTAGCTTATGGGTCTTTTCCGGCGGAGCGGTAATCTCGGTTTCTTCAATACTCGAAGGCGCCTCGGCCGTTTCAGCGAAAGCGTCTTCGGAGGCATCAATTAGCCCCAAATCAAACGCCTGCTGTTCATCGTAAGCCTCTGCCGTCGCTACAGCCGTGTTTCCTGAGAATTGAGCATGGGTGTGGGCCCTTTCGATCCGTCGCAGGGCAGCGGCAACCAAAGGATTGGTAGGGGGAATGCTGGGTTTTGACAGCAGTTCCAAAGGCCGCTGGCTTTTAACCTCGTCATTCATCAGCTCCGTAGGCGCATCACCCTCCAAACTTGCTTCTCGGGCACGCCTCTCCTGAACCTCACGAACGCGCTCCCCTAACTCTTTTCGCCATTCCGGAATGGCCTGCCGCGCAGGACCAGGGAACTCAATCAGAGACGGAGTCGACTTAATTACTTGTTTTCGTTGGGGTTTTTCGGGCGCGGGAGACTCAACCATGGCCTCTTCCGGAAGAGAGGTCGTTGTTTCGGCGTTTACCGACTCGGTGTTTACCCAGGTTCTATTTCGAAAAGCACCGCATTCGGCGCATTTCATTGAGCGTTTCCTGCTAATTGCGCCGCACGAGGGACATCGCATACCAAGCTGCCTCCGAAGGGACGGTCTAAGCGAGCTAGCTATAGAGGTGCCGGCAAATCGGCAATAACTCCTGCGTAGTCGGCGCGCATGGTATCAGGGACTACTTTAAGTCGTCAACCAGAAAATATACGAGGCGTTGGAGTTGCCGTACGGGGGGTCTGCGGACTTGTAAGGGCTTGTTCGGTTGGAGAGTCTTAAAGCGGTGTCCGTCCGGCGAATCCAGCTTCCAAATCGTGCCACCATTCAAGCTCGTCGCCTTCGCCTAACTGCCAACAAAGCAGGACGACGCGGCCGTCCCGAAGGGATGGAAAGTCGATGAGGCCACGATCGAAATCCTTCAATTGAACCCCTAAAGCCTCCAGTTCAGCTATTTCCAAGGTTAGGCTGGTAACAAGCGAGGCATAGAGCGGACCGTCCTTCATTCCACCGCCGCCCTGCTCGGCGCCCTCGGCGGCCTTCTTGGCTTCCTTGGCAAAAGCTGAGAGCCGTCGCCTTGAGCGCTGGATTTGCTGGAGTATCTCCCGCACCGACGGCAGCAGCTCATTGGCTTCCTGTACAGTAAAAAGCTTCATAGCGGTCCTGGAGCCACCACAATCAACGGGATTTAGTGTTCGTCGGTTATCCGGATGAATTCTGCGCCTTCCTCGAATTGGCTGCTGTCCTCAATTGAGGCTTCGACAACTACTCTCATCGATTGGAAGTGATCCACAGCCTCCTGAAGTTCAATCGATTCATGCAGGTATTGAGTTGGTTGAGCGCCCGGGATATCCCGCTCGTCGTACCGGTGGGCGTGTCCTTCCTTCCGCACTCGGTCGGCGATCTCGCCCAGATCGATAAAGTAGTCAGCCACGTCGATCAATTTAGGGGCTGTGTTGGAACGAAAGCCTGCGATTTCAACACGACATCCTTTGTAAGCAACTGCGTTGACCGCGTATACGAAGTCCTCGTCTCCGGAGACAAGCACTGCTGTGTCATAACAACCTGCCAGGGAAAGCATATCCACAGCAATCTCGACATCCAGATTTGCTTTCCTGCTCCCGTCATAAAACGTTTTCAATTCTTTCTGAATCACCCGAAAGCCGTTGCGTCTCATCCATAGTAGGAAGCCCTGCTGCCGTTCGGCCCCGACGTCTACGCCCGTGTAGAAAAACGCTCTTAAGAGACGTCCGTCACCCAACAGCACTCGTAAAAGTTTGTTGTAATCGATGTCGATGTTATGAAACCTGGCGGCGTGAAATAGATTGTTACCATCGATAAAGACGGCCACCCTTCCGCGGTGGCCTAGTTGCCATGAAATATTGTTCGTCGGATCAAAGCTATTCATCTGATAAATACGTACCCCAAATTAAGTTCTTGAAACGTTTCTAGGATGCTTTTTTGTGTGTGATAGGTCAAGGAGGGGTTGGCTAATGAGTGCGGCAGTAGCCAGACTGTTAAGGATGTGGCAAATGGCCAGTTCGATAATCGGGGCAGTAGCCCGACCGTTAGGGAGGGCGTCGATCACGGGTCACCAACGCCCTCCCTAGCGGTCGGGCTACTGCCCCGATTAAAGGTTACTCGGTCGCCACAATTTCGCCATTGACGGCGTCAACATAGACTCTTCGCACCGGCGCACTGACAAGTTCAACCTCCCAGGCAATATGAAATTCAAGCGCATCCGGTTTGTTCCTTGACGGGCGAATATACGTTACCAGCTCGCGTGGCTTCATTTGAGTTGCCGACGCCACTTTGAAAGTCTGCTGAGTTCCGGCGCCGTCGGTGTAACTGATGGCATTGTTGAGGAGCTGGTTCGAGACGTCCTCGGGTTTTAGTTTTGCAGTAATGCCGGCAAGAGATGTCTGAATACGGTCGGCTTCGGGGATACACGTGCTCGTCATACTGACGACTCGCCGGTCCGTCGCGAAGCGAATTTGCAACTTCCCAAAATTTCCCCTAATGGGATAGCGAAACGGTCGTTGCTCATAGCTTGCCAATTTCATCCCATCTGGCTGATCCACTCGCTCGAGCAAGGATAGCTTTGTAGGATCCGTGCCGATTAGATCTTGCCATTCTCTGATGAAGCGACGGAGCGACTCCCTGGTCTCTTCTTCAGTCATCACCGCTTCAGTGCCAAGCTTTGGAAGATACAAAGGTTGGCCTGCCAACGGGCTCAGGTTTCCGATCGTTAAGGTTATAGGTTGAAGGGCGGACCCAGTTTCAGCATTTGCCGCCGGCACGAGGCGGCCAATAGCCGTTGTCGCAGCGTTTCGGCGGGCGTCGTCGGCAATGTAGAGCAGCGGATATACTGATTCGTTTTCCCTGGGGCCAGTTGCGTCTGGAGGCTGCAGGGTAGCGCAACCCGCAAGCGCCGTCGCGAGGCAAAGAAGAATTACCATTGTCGCTGGTCTACGAATGATCATTATTACAAGGGTGCGTGTCCGCTTTAAGAGGCACCGTTGGGATCTCGAGGTTGGGAAGGAGGGCATGCCCCCGCTCTTCGCGGCGCCTCTCCAACCATAAAATCTCCCAGGCATCGCTGAAATCGATTGATAGTAGTTGGAAGTCATGATTTAAACTGATGACCCGGGTAATCCACGGAAGAGCGGGGGCATGGCCTCCTTCCCAACCTCGAGATCACCAGGTTGCCTCCTGAAGGCCGACACCCGCACCCGACACCCGACCATCGTATAATGCAATCCCTTGGAGGAGCTGTTGCTCAAAGATAACGAAAACGTCCCGCTTCCGATAACTTCTGATGGTCTGGATTCTACTCCAGGACTACAGCCTTTTGCTCGCGAACAGATGGTTGCGTGTGACGGGTGCCTGCGAACTAATCCGCCGACGCGAGTGAATTGTCTTTATTGCGGTGCACTTCTTCCACTCAACATAGCCACAACCAACTTACAAAAACCGACGCTTAGGCGTCTGGAGAAATGGGAACTCGGTTACAACAACCTTCTGGTTCCGCCGGCACAGCCAGTAGCCAACCCTGCCGAATCAGAGCTCGCCGAAGCAGCGACTGTATTGAAATTATCGCCGTCCGTTTTGGCAGGCATTATCTCGAGCGGAACGCCTTTACCCCTCGCACGCACTGCCACCCTCGAGGAAGCATCACTAGTTCAGCGACGTCTTAGAGATTTCGGAATTGCGACTCGCATCATCGCAGACGCTGAGCTCGGCGTAAACGAAGCGGGACCTATGCGGGTCCGGGCAATCGAGTTTGAAGAAGGAGCAGTTCGCTTAATCAAAACTTCGGAGTCGCCTTCTGTCCGGATAGCCTGGCCCGAACTCATACTCATCGTGGTTGGCAGACTCTTCTCCACTCGGGTGGAATTAAAGGAAGAGAAAAGTGCTCGCGCCGAGAACCGGATCCTCGACTCCAGCGAATTCTTCAGTGACGAGGTTGTTATGGAGTTCTACGCGCAGAATCACCCGGGAGCCTTTCGCATCGCAGCAAACGGTTTTGACTTTTCATGTTTGGGACCCAGGAAGCGTCTCGTAGCCGGCGAGAACATGGCGACCTTGCTCGATATCTTCCGTGAACGATCTCCTCTGGCGGTGGTGGATGAGTCCTATAAGTCGCTTCGAAAGATGCTCGAGCCGGTATGGTCCACCGAACAGCAAAACGAATCGGTTGGTTGGCACCGGGAGCGTCCTGGTAAATACAGTATTGGCAGCGTGAATGAAAAGAACAACGAAACACAGTTTATGCGTTATTCACTGCTTCGCCGTTATCTCCTACTTGAAGCGGCGCAGGAGTAGAATGAAGAATTCCAAATCCCGCTATCCTTCGTCGCGCTCGAACGAACCATCGTCAAGGTCAGCGGTGCAGAAATTTGACGCCGACGCATTTCCCAGCTCGCCTGTTCATGATCCCGACAACACGATTTACGGGCTGATTCCCGTCCTCGAAGCCCTTCGTGCCGGCAGTAAACAATTCGAGCAGATAACAATCGGCGAGGGCGCCCGCCACGAGAGACTCCGTGAATTGTTGGAGCGGGCGAGGGAAGCGAGGGTGCCCGTCCATCGCGTACCCCGAAACGCGCTCGACAGGCTGTTGCCGGGTGTTACTCATCAGGGAGTAGTTGCCAAGACCGCTTCCGCGAAGTATCGCGATGCGAACGAACTCCTGGACGAGCTGACTCTGCAAATCGAAACCCTTAATAAGCCACTCGTGTTAGGTCTTGATGCTATAGAAGATCCTCGCAACCTTGGTGCGATTCTGCGAACGGCAGAGTGTGCCGGCGTAAATGGTGTGTTTCTGCCCGAGCGCCGGGCGGTTGGCTTGACGGCGACAGTGGCCAAAGTGGCGGCGGGCGCGCTGGAACATGTTCCGGTGGCCCGTGTCACAAATTTGGTCCAATTGATAGAGCAACTTAAACAACGTAACATCTGGGTCATTGGAGCAGCAGAAGATGGTCCGTCGGACTATACGGAGTGGGACTGGACCGTGCCGAGTGCGCTGTTCCTGGGAAGCGAAGGAACTGGTCTGCATAGACTCGTAAGGGAACGTTGCGACACATTGGTTCGTATTCCTACGCGCGGGCACATTGAGTCGCTTAACGTTTCTGTCGCCGCCGGCATTATTCTCTACGAAGCAGTGCGACAAAGAACAAAGAAGCGGGGAAGTGAACCACCCGCAGGCCACGCGGAAGGATGATCGGAGGTCTGAATGTTTTGCCCTAAATGCGCAACCCTAAATGTCGACGGGGCGAGCTTTTGCCGCTCATGTGGGGCAAACGTGAGTCTCATCCCACAAGCACTTTCCGGCGAGCTGGTTCAGGGGCAGCCAGATAACTTCGAAGGGCGCGTCCGCCAGCGACATGGTCGAAAAGAGCCGAGCCTTGATCAAGCGGTCAGGAACCTGTTCATGGGTGTAGCCTTTCTACTGGTTGCCCTGGCACTCGCGTTTTCACGGATGGGGACTGGCTGGTGGTTTTGGATGTTGATACCGGCTTTTTCAATGATGGGAACGGGCGTCGCACAATATATACGTCTCAAAGAGCGGGAGAAGCGCGCATTTCAGGCAGGAACTTTTGCGCAGCCATCAATGCAGTCGGGTCCACCTGTTAATAGTTTCCCGGTGCGTAACACGGGTGAGCTGGTGCCACCGCCGCCGAGTGTTACTGAAGGTACCACGCGTCATTTGGGAGTAGATGCATCTACCAGGCATTTTGATTCGTCCAGTGAGTCTCAAAAAGTAAAGACTTGAGTTGTGTTACCTCTTACTTTGCTCAGAGGCGTATAGAGTACAAGCTTTAGCTTGCGTGGTGGGGAAGAAGCCGTCTCCACGTTTGCGAAAGAGCAACCCCGATGCATCGGGGTTGTACTCTATGCGCCTCTTAGTTTGTTGCGGTCGGATAGATCATAACCTTCGGGTGCGGTTAAGTTGACGCGAGCGTACGTGGTGCGGATAGCGGCAACCTGAAGGTTGTATTCTAAACGCCTCTTACTCGCCTTATTTGCAATGGAATCAACTCCACTTATTTGCGTTTCAATTTGCGAACGAAGTATCGATGCAATCGAGCAAGCAATTATTAACGAAGGTGGGTTGGCTGACGTTTTGGAAATAAGACTCGATTGCGCCGAACAGACCGACATCCAGGAGACCTCCCGCGCGCTGGACAATGCGCTGAGAAAATCTCCGAGACTCACTATTGTTACCTATCGCCCAGCGCAACAAGGGGGTAAGCAGGAGTTAGACCTTGATGAGCGACTGAAGTTTTGGTTATCCGCTCGCCCGGCTTCGGACAGCCTTCTGGACATTGAGTTTGATCTTGCGAGTAACCCGAA
>JBGTCM010000489.1:0-29553 GCA_041748795.1 Pyrinomonadaceae bacterium | reverse complement strand
GGAAGCAATTAACGGTGAAGAAGCGGTCAGAGCCGCGACGGACGTGCGCCCCTCTATTATCCTCATGGATCTCAGTCTGCCCGTAATCGATGGGTTGGCAGCAACTCGACGCATCCGAAGCTTTCCCGGACTGGACGCAGTACCCATCGTGGCAGTTTCGGCTCATGACACGGCCGATTTCCATGCCGAGGCGCTGGCAGCCGGATGCGATGCTTACATCACAAAGCCGATTGATTATCTGGAGCTCGAGGAAATTGTCGAGCGCTTGTTGTCAAAGTCTCGTTGAGCGGAATTTCGTATTAAGTTAATTAAAGGAAACTTTTGGGTGCGGTTCTTGTCTAAAGTGTCGTGGCTATCGCTCACCTGATTGCAAAACTGGTCTGGCTGGAACTAGAATCTGGTCCATTCAATACATGGTAACGCCCCAGAATATATCTGAACCTGCCGATTCGAGCCGCAAGATAATTATCATCGTTGCGATCATTGCCGCGATAGTTCTGGCCACACTCTTTTATTTCTTAATGAGAGCCAGCAGTGGACCACCTCCGTCTGATCCAGTGCTGCAAGGCGCAATCCGATCCGGGTCGCCGGAGTGGAACGAATACGCCCCAAAGATCGTGCTTGATGCCCCGGAAGCGACCGAAGCGAAAAGAGCCCTTGGCGACATCGTCATGAATCTTCAAACGAGAGCCCGAAACTTTACAGGCCGCACACTAAGCGGCCTCGAGGTAAGCGCATCCGTCGTGAACCGTCAGGGCCAGCCCGTTAGACAGCGCACAGTGGTTGTTGTCCCGACGTCTCAACAACCGGAACTCGAACCTAACCGTACGATGCTTGTGAATATAAGGCTGGAAGGAATGACTGATGCTGACGATAGAGCTAACATCAAGATGGAAGTAAATGGGTTTAAGTTCAAGTAGGATGAGCGAACCGAAGCTAGCCTCTGTAGGTCGATCTACTTATCACTTGATAAACAGTTCTTCGAGCGATTGCCGAAGCGGTTGCACCGAGACAAGTTTCCCACCAACCTTCCTGAGAGCGACGATAACTTCGTCGACGTCCGTTTCCTCATTTACTTCAATTCGTAGCCCGGCGGGAGTGACGGTAATTCTGGAGGCGTCTGCCGAGAGGTGTTGTTGCAACGCTGCTGCTTCCGTACCGGTAACAATAATCTCAAGAACGTCCTCCCCGATCACCTGTTTACGCAGTTCTTCAAGATAACCCACGTGCGCCAGACGGCCACCCTTTAGAATTGCCACGCGGTCACAGAGCACTTCGATATCGGACAGTATGTGAGAGCACATGAAAATGGTTTTGCCTTCTTGTCGTAAAGCGGCAATAAGATCTCGAACCTCGCGCCTTCCGATTGGATCGAGTCCACTCATAGGCTCATCGAGAAATACGACTTCCGGAGCGTTGATAAGTGCCTGCGCCAAACCAACCCGCTGTAGCATTCCCTTGGAAAACTTCCGCAGTTGCGTGTTCCATTTGCTTTCGTCAAGCCTGACGCGCGATAACAGCTCCTTCGACCTGTTATTTCGATCAGCCTTTGAGAAGCCAAAGATTTGCCCGCAAAAGTTCAAAAACTCAAGGGCCGTGAGATAATCGTAGAAGTAAGGATTCTCGGGGAGGTAGCCGATGCGGCCGTGCATGGACACATCAGATATCTCCTGGCCCAGAATGCGCGCGCTGCCATCGGTTGGGAAGATTAAGGTCATCAGTAGCTTCAACGTCGTCGTCTTGCCTGCGCCGTTAGCCCCAAGGAAACCGAAGATCTCACCCTGATTAACCGTCAGAGAAAGTTTATCCAGGGCGCGCACTTTTCGTTTTCGCCAGAACCCCAGTTCGTAGTCCTTAGTTAGATTGTTTATCTCAACTACTGTGGTCACAGTGAATCTCTCACTTAACGGGAACTTCAGACTTAGGATCGAGATCGACACCACACTGGTCCATTACCAGAAGATAAGCCGTGCCGGCTGGGTCAAGCGGTGCTCCTGATGCGTCGAGTTTTACTCTTAAAGCTCGCAGAACACTTTCCATGTCTCGCCAGGTCGCCGGACAACGTCCGACTCTTGCTTTATAGGCTTCCATCAAGCGGCGCAATGCGTCTCGGTCGTCTAAAGAAGCTAAGCGCATCAAGTGCTTTTGCGCCATGTCTCGCACTTTGTCGTCCGACGCTTGTTCATACATCCGCGTGTAAATCTCCCGGGCCGTTTCCCGGCTGCCGCCTTCGTTGGCCATGCGCGCTTTCATCGCTTCCATCCAAGGGGGCGCGCCGGAAATATTAGCGCCCCGGGAATAGGCTTCTCGCGCCGCATCAAAATCTTTTTGTTGCCAGTAAATGAAACCAAGATTGTGGTAGAGCATCCATGATGACGGATTTGCGGCGATGCCTTTCTTAAGAATTCGAATGGCGGCATCTTTGTCGACGGCGGGAAGCACCACAGCAGTATACTGAAAGGGCTCCATGAACTGGGGATCTAACGTTGTGGCAGCATCGAGCAGAGGAGCAAGCAGTTTTAGATTCAGCTGGCCCATATCGTCTAATCGAATTACCCCTTCAAAGTTGAGGAATTTACGCCCCACATATTGAAGCGACCGCATCCAGTACCAATCTGCGGCTAAACCCTTGAAACCTAAACTCGCGCGATTTACCGTCGCGGTGTTCAGATATAGGCGTTCCTCCTCGATATTCGAAGCAATAGCTGGTCTATGCGCATCAGTCCAACGTATGAGGCCGACCGTGCTTGTCAGTCCGATCAAAATGATCAGCACAAGCATCACATCGCTTTTGGTGAATTTCGCTTGCTTCATTTGAAGTTGCGCCTGCGGAAGATGAGCGTTGCCACCGACAGAATTACAGCGATGTAGATCAGCGCATAGAGAATAGCCGCTGCAATGCTAGCTGAAGGCGGAGTTTGGCCGTGCGCGGCCGGTGTTATGAAACTAAGGTTCTGCAGGTTGGGCAGAAGATAGTAAAGTCCGCGGAAGAGCCAACGAGCGGCAGCGCCTCCCATTGAGTTCCCGAGCTCTTTTAGATCAGAGCTGAAATGTCCAATGACAAAAACAAAGAAAGTTAAGAGAGCTGACAGAGCGGGAGACGAAAACGAAGAGAATAGTAAGGCAACCGCCGTCAAAACCATTAATTCAAAATAGATGAGTAAGATCGCGGGCCAGATACTCAAGACCAGTGGATCCCAACCCCGGCTTACGTAGATCAGCGCCAGGGACACACCGGCCCCCATGACCGTCACGTTAACGAGGAGAGTTAGGCAAAGGCCCAGATACTTCCCGACTATGAATTCGCCGCGGCCCACCGGCTTGGAAAAAATCGCATAGATTGTCCGCCTTTCAATCTCCTTGTATACCAGTCCCACGCCGACAAAGATGGCAATGAACACGCCGAAAAGGAGCATGGCGCTTAAACCGAGGTCGACAATTATTTTTCGTTCTTGTCCCCCCGAGAGTTCGCCGAGGAAGATCGATGCGGCGGTTAAGATCAAAACGAAAAGCACTAGATTGTAAAGCACACGATCACGCACCGCTTCACGAAAGGTGTTTCGACCTATCGAGTAGATACGCGACAGTGTGCCGGAAAAACGCGGCGACTCTGCGGGGCGCTGAAGAACAGAGTTATCGCTATTGGAAAGGCCGGTAGCCATCAGTTATTTGTGGCACGCATTCGTCCGCGCCAGCCGCTTGTCGGCGAAACGTTTAGGCGCCTTTCGTTTTCCTTGAGGATCATATAAACGGCATTCTCTGGCAGAAGATCACCCGGTATGGCTATACGCGAGTCCTGCCTCGCCGCTTTGACTGCCTCATCGATATCGTACTGGATCAATTGGTACCATCCGCGCGCTGCGCGCGAGTTTAACAAGAGAGCGGTCGAAAATTCCATTTCTGATTCTTCGCGACGTCCCAGACGCTCTAGAGCTACGGCGTGTCGCACCAGCAGAAAAACCGAACGCGGATAAACACGAGCAGCAAAGGCCAGCGTGCGCTCAGCCGCCCTTAGATCACCAGACTCTTCTTCTGCCGCAGCAAGAAAAGCATAACTTGTTGAGGTGTTAATACCATAAGCTACTGCGTGACGAAGATGCAGGACCGCTTCAGCTGGCCGCTTCAGCTGGTAGAGCATGGAACCATAGTCGTAATGGGTTGCCGCATCGAAAGGGTTGCAGCGTAGTGCAATCACATATAGCTGTTCTGCATCAACCGGGGAACGATTTCTCTGCGCTAAGGCATGCATCACGCTATTGCCAGCCTGAGTGCTCGCCCATAGAAGCATTAGAACACTGAAGGCAAGCCCACAAACCAGAATTCGGAAAGCAAACGTAAATGACGTCGACGTGGTCCTTATGCGTGAGGGCGCATCTATATTCTGCGGTCTGTTGGCCGACGCGAAATGAGAAACCAACGCAGCTGCGAAGAAAAAAATCAATCCGCTTCCCAGCCAACGAAATGAGAAGGCACTCGCGCCCGAGCTGACAGCGAATGCCAACAGACCTGAACCCGCCCCAAGGGCCAGTAGTGGACGACGCGCTCGGCGTAGTGCTCGACAGAAGGTCACAATCAGCGCAATGCAAAAGAGTAAGAAAAGTAAAAAGCCAATGGCGCCGAGCTCTGCCAAAATCTGAACGTATTCGTTATGCGCGTACTGAGTCAAGAGTTGCTCGTTTAGCTCTGTGAGCGGACTATTCTTATGGTTGTCGGCAAACTGCGCGCGAGCCTGCGGGAAGGCAACTTCATAATTGTTCGCCCCTACGCCAAGTAATGGATGGCTGCGAAACATTTCCCAACCCGTGGCCCAGAAGAGGAGTCGCACACTTGTGTTCGACTCGGTAACCGAGGTGGCTTGAAAACGCTGAAGTGCCGTTGGTTGCTCCGGCAAAGCTCTGATGAAAGAGGTGATCGGCGCCAATTCCAAGGCCGTGATGCAGACGAAAGCAAATGCCAGCAGTCCCGCGCGCCCCGAGTTGCGCGGGCGGCAGCGAGGGATGGCAATGCTTCCAATGGTCAGTAGCAGAAGGCCAGCCGCAGCACCCAAAATCGGGGCTCGCTCCAGAGCCTGAACAGTGGCCAACCATGCGAACAAAGCGGCAACTCCGCAGAACGCAGCCTGCCGAGTTTTTCTAATCTCCAAAGCGAGCCCAAAGAATATCGTGGATGCCACGGCCATCGTTTCACTGAAACCGCTAAAGCCGCGGAAGAGTGGTTTAGCGCCTTGACGCAGCGAGTGGTCAGTCAACGCAGCCCCAATGATAGATTCGATGAGACAAGAAACACCCAACAAGCAAACAACGGAGCCGAGGACGATAAATGAAGCGCGCAAGAAGCGCGGCCGTTGCGCGACCATGAGCATGAGCGCGAAGAACGTCAGGTAGGCGCCCCATTGAAAAGCGAAGTGAGCAGCGGAGTAGGGGCTCGGCGCCCAGAGGACTGAACCAGTGACCCACAGAGCGAAGAGGATCGCGGTTATCAGGATAGGGTTTTTGTGAGCGTGATTAGTGAGGCTCGCACTGACCAGTGACGAACGCTTGAGGAGGAAGGCAAGAGTCAACGTTAGCAACAAAGCTAGCACTATCTCCTGCCGCCAGGCCAATCCACCCAACGTCGGTCTAGGTGGACCGGGCAGATACGGAATCAACAGGACGAGGGGCCATAGTCCCCCAAGGATCCCGAGCGGGTGCCCCAGTGCTTTTTTGAGGAAAGTAAACATTTGTGCTCGAAAGTAAACGGGGGCGAGAGCGTTATGCTCTGCGCCCCCGATTGGAGAGTCAGGAATAAATTTCCGTTCTAACTAGTTTCCGATGGGTGTGCCGGTAGCGCTGCCCATAGGAGTCGCGTCGGCCGTGGCTGCGGCCCAGTAGACAACTCCTGCAGCGTCAGACGCAAAGTTACGCGTGCCCGTAGCTGTCGCACCGCTAAACTTTACAACTGCGGCCGTTGTTAGGTAATCACTATTTGGGTTAGCCGCGGGTGCAGCGGCAAAAATGTAGCCGCTCTTCGGGCTAGTGGCGCTACTGTTTGACAAGGTAGAGTCGACAAGTCCGGCGCCATTGAGGGCCGCTAGGCTGCCATAGGCGCCTGCGCCAGTGGTGGCCTGGTAGGTGGCTTCAGCGCTCGTGATAGTGCGAATTGAGGCGATAGCTGAGCCTTCATTGGCTGCGCGCCTGGAAGCGAGAAGGTTAGGGATGGCGATGGCGGCGATAATTCCGATAATCGCGACGACGATGAGGAGTTCTATTAGTGAGAAGCCCTCTTGGCGGTTGGTTTTCATGTTCATTCGTGCTCCTTAGAGAAAATTTCGTTAATTGTTTCTCGCGCCAACGGCCTTCGTCATTCGATGTAGTGCCGCGCAGAGCGCGAAGTGTCCGGGCTAGCATTTACAAGGCTCGTGCCACGGAAGGGAACTGAAGGAAACTGCGGAAATGAAGGATTTTTTTTAGAAGTGCGCAAGCGGGAGCGCTAAGGATATTACCTGGTGACAAAAACCGTCAGAAGGCCGATGACGGTTTCCGTCAAAGAGGCGGAGAAAGCTTGGGAGAGTTAACTTTCGCCCACAGTTGCCGCGATTTCGGGTTCGTCTTCGTCGCGACGACGCGGCGTGGGATCGGTTGCCCGCCGTCTTGGTACTGTTTCTGACGTTCTTCGCTCGTCTCGCATCTGCGCGGTGAGACCGCGGATGCCGTGCTTATCAAGCAAGTGCCTCAGTGATCGGACTGAAAGGGCGAGTAGTTGAGCCGCGTTGGTCTGATTTCCGTTTGTTCGTCGCAGGGCCTCAAGGATGTAGGTTTTCTCCAGTTGATCCATGTGGGCCGTCAGATTTACGCCCTCTTCCGGAAACTCAAATGTCTCGGCGATTTTGTAGGGGTTGTAGTTAGATATTTTTTCCGGCAAGCGCTCGGGTTGGATTTCGTTAGTTGTCTCAAGTGCAACGGCCCGTTCGACAGTATGCTCAAGCTCACGAACATTGCCCGGCCAGATATAGTTTTCGAGCAGACGAAGGGCGCTTTCACTGATCGACAGTGTACGACCACTGGTGGCGCAGAACTTTTCGGCGAAGTGGTTGGCCAGGTCAGGGATGTCGTCGGCTCGTTCTCGTAACGAGGGTAGCTCGATGGGAATTACCGAAATACGATAGAACAGATCTTCGCGGAAGGATCCGTCTTTGACCATGCTTCCCAAATCGCGGTTGGTCGCAGCGATAACACGCGTGTCTACTGTGGTCTCTTCAGTTGCCCCTACCGGTCGCAGCTTACGTTCCTGCAGAACACGGAGCAACTTCACTTGCATGGCAGGAGACATCTCCCCAATCTCATCGAGAAAGATCGTGCCAGTATTCGCAGCCTCAAAAAGACCTTTGCGATTGGTGTTCGCGCCGGTGAAGGAGCCTTTGACGTATCCAAAGAGCTCTGATTCAAGAAGGGTCTCCGTGAAGGCCCCGCAGTTGATGGAAACAAATGGTTTTTCGGCCCGTGGTCCTAAATCATGGATTGCGCGGGCAACCAACTCCTTTCCAGTTCCTGATTCTCCCGTCACTAACACTGTCGACTGCACCTGGGCCACGGTCTCAATCATCTGGTAGAGCGCTTGCATTTTCGCCGACGTGCCAATGATGTTGTTGAGTTTACCGCGCTTACGCTGCCCCTGGATCAAGACCTTGTTCTCTTCGAGCAGCGCCTCTTTCTCTTTTACAAGTGAAATCTTTTGTAGCGCACGTGTGACAGTCTCCTTTAACAAATCGTTATCGAATGGCTTTTGCACGAAATCATAAGCGCCGAGGAGAAATGCTTCGCGCGCGGTGTCCACGTTCGCGAAGGCAGTCATAAGAACCACTTCCACGGCCGGAAACAGGTCCCGCGCGGAACGCAGCAGCTCGATACCATTCATGTCCGGCATTCTGACATCTGAGACAACCACGTCGGCCGGCGCAGCGCGCATTAGTTCCAATGCCTCGCGACCATTCTCCGCGGCTCGGACGGTGTGGCCTTCGCGTTGGAAAAGATGCGTTAAGAACTGCCGCATCCCGAGTTCGTCATCAACGATAAGTAAATTAGCCATGACTTAAAAACGCTCTGGAGTTAATTTCCGGTTTCTAACCAGCTTCGACTGATATATCCCGTTCTTCTGCTCCGACTTGCCCTGGAAGTTCTATGGAGATCGTGGTTCCGCGTCCCTCTCGGCTGCGGACATTAATTGTACCACCATGGTCGCGAATGATTTGATAGACAATTGAGAGCCCAAGCCCAGTTCCTCCGGTGGTCGAGGAAAATGGCTCAAAGAGATGCTCAACTTGCTCAGGCGCCATACCGCGACCGGTGTCGGAAAAAGTAATGCGCAAGCGGTCGTTGGGGTTGCCTTCTACCTTGGCCCTGAGGGTTCCCCCGCCAGGCATTGCCTGCAAAGCATTTCTCGCAAGATTCCAGAACACTTGCTGAAGTTGCTCCGAATCCGCGTTAAGCAAGGCTGGTTGACTGGGAAGGTCTTCTTCAATTACGTGCTTTTCGCTTATTTCAGCGCTGTGTCTAAGCAATGTGAATGTCTGCTTCAATAACTCGCTAACGTCTATCTTCGATTGCACGATAGAGCGTGGACGCGCGTAGCTCAAGAAATCGCTGATGATTCGGTTCAGACGATCAGATTCACGAAGAATAATCTCCATCAATTGCGTCTCGGAGCTATCGCCCGACATGTCCGCGCGAAGCATTTGAATTGACCCGCGCATCGCTGCCAGTGGGTTGCGGATTTCATGGGCAATGGATGCTGCCATTCGGCCGATCGCGGCCAAGCGATCCTGGCGCCGTGAGGTTTCTTCAAGAGCCCGAATTTGGGTCAGGTCCTGGAATGTGATTACAGTGCCGGTTGTTTCGCCAGTCTCGGAAAACAATGGTGAGATGCTGAACCCAAGACGAAGGCGAAGTCCATCCGCAGTCAGACAGTCGGCTTCAAACCTTGGACTCGAGTCTCCCGCCGTAGCAGCGCTCACCGAATCGGCAATGATTTCCTTGATTTCCCCGAAGAAGATCGAGGCGTCTTGCCCGCGTACGTCGCTCTCGTTATAACCGGTGATCTCTTTTGCCGCAGCGTTGAATGTATATATGCGCCCCATTAGATCCGTCGTAACGACACCAGAGCGTATCGATTCGACAATCCGTTCATGCAGCGCCCGCAATGTTGCCAATGAACGGGTCGCATCTCGCAGCCTGACATCAGAACGGGATTGGCGCGCGGCTAGCCTCGATGACAGTAGCCCAACCACCAGAAACGCAATGTCGAAAAGGCCGATCGATTGAATGGTTTGCAAGCGGCTCTTATCGAGCAGGTCCTTATTGTCGCTTGGGCCAATACCGCCGAGAGCTGCAAGCGCGCAAACAGTGAAGGCAAAAGCGGAGGCAACAGAGATTGCTATCGCATCGCGTGGTCCAAGAAAGAGACTTGAGGCTGAGATGATGACGATGTAAAGCGCAACATATGGGGAGTGGATGACATCACTAGTCTGGAGAAGCCACGTCACCAGGAGGATGTCTACTACGAATTGGAACCTTGCCTGAAGTAACAGAGCTTTCGAATAGCGATGAGCAAGCGCATAAATAGCACTGAGGCAGCCGACGATAACCAAGGGACGCCAGGTTTCGACCTTGGTAATTCCCGCGCCACCGCGAATCCAGAACACGCGGCCGAGAAATAGCAAGACCGCCGCGACAAAACGGCCCAGAATAAGCCACCAAAGCTTCTGACTAAGCGATCTTCGATCTAATCCGTCCTCAAGGCCCATTCACGTCAAGCCTATCACAGAGCGCACGGGTAGGGTCACATGGTTTTTCATACTACGACCGGAAGAGTAGACAGCGAATTGCCCCAGCGCTCGAACCGTGGAAGTTGTTCGGTTTTTGGTCCGTGTCATGAATGGCTGTGAAGTAACCAGCCACAGTCTCGCCAAAAATAAAGAGGGAGGCCCGAAAACGGACCTCCCTCATGAGTTAGATGAAAACTTCGAGGGGCCTATTGACCCGACGAAAGTTTTCCAATGAGCGTGAAGAGCGGCATATACATCGCAATTACAATCGATCCGATGGTTACGCCCAGAAAACCGATGAGGAGAGGCTCCATAAGTGTGAGCAGGTTAGCAATGGCGGCATCCACTTCCTGTTCATAAAAGTCAGCGATCTTGCCTAACATTGCGTCAAGTGCGCCGGTCTGTTCGCCGATGCCAACCATTTGGGCCACCATGTGCGGGAAGACTTCTGTGGCTTTCAGAGGGTCGACGAAGTTTTCGCCGCGTTCAACTCCAGCGCGGACGCTACTGATTGCCTCCTCAACAATCACATTGCCTGCCGTGCGGGCGGTGATATCAAGAGACTGCAGAATTGGCACACCTGACGAAAGCAGCGTGGAAAGTGTGCGTGCGAATCTCGCTACAGCAATCTTGCGAAGAATGGGTCCGATTATTGGAGTCTTCAACATCAGTCGGTCGATCATCCGTCGTCCGCCGGGCGTTTTGTAGTAGAGCCGCAGCCCTACGCCCGAAGCGATTAATCCAACCAGGATGACTAGCCCTCCCCAACCCGCCAGAAAGTTGCTTATTCCAACGACGATCCTGGTAGGTAACGGAAGCTGTTCGCCTGGGCCCAGCAAGCCGAGAAATATCTGTTCAAACTGTGGGATCACAACAACCATGATTACCGCGACGGCGCCGATGGCCATGACGATTACTGCTGCGGGATAGATCATCGCGGAGATGACATCGCGTTTCAGCTTCACGAGCTTCTCGATAAAGGTTGAGAGCCGCTGCAGAATCAGATCCAGAATACCGCCTGTCTCTCCGGCTTCGACCATGTTCGAGTAAAGTTGATCGAAGACGCGCGAATGTCGGCCCATTGCTGTTGCGAGCGTCGAGCCCTCCTCTACATCCTGCCGGACCTGCAATAAGACCTGTTGAAAATACTTGTTATCCTGTTGCTGGGCTAAAATCTCGAGACATTGAACCAATGGCAGTCCTGCATCAATCATTACCGAAAACTGGCGCGTGAATATCGAAAGATCTTTCGATTTGACTTTCTTTCTGCCGCCAATCTTCGGAATCCCGATCTCACGACCTTTTTCCTTTACCGAGGTCAATGTCACTTGCTCGCGGCGAAGAATCTGACGCAAAGCGTCACGGTTATCGGCAACGCGTTCACCGACAACAATTTCATTTAGCTTGTTGCGACCTTTGAATACGTATGTAGGCATAAACTAATACTCCGAGTCTGTTTTAACCGTTCACTGTAGGACGCGTGCCGATCGGTCGCGCCTGTGCATACGGACTGGGGTGTTTGACAGCGTTGGCAGTGTTGAGACCGGCACCGCGCTCAATTAACTCTTTTAATTCGTCGACGTTGGAGGATCGCTGCAAGGCCGTATCCAGTGTGATCTGCCGTTTGTGATACAAGGTCGCGAGTGACTGGTTGAAGGTCTGCATTCCGTACTTGTCCTGCCCTGTCTGCATCATCGAATAGATTTGGTGAACTTTGTCTTCGCGGATTAAGTTTCTGATGGCGGAGTTTGGCACGAGGATTTCGAGCGCCATGGCGCGACCGGTCTTTTCGGCGCGAGGCAGCAGCGCCTGGCAAAGGATTCCTTCGAGCACCAACGAGAGCTGTGCTCGTATCTGTGACTGTTGATCGGAAGGGAAGACATCGATAATTCGGTTTATCGTAGATGCAGCGGAATTCGTGTGAAGAGTAGCTAACGTTAAGTGGCCAGTTTCAGCGATGCGCAGAGCCGACTCGATTGTCTCTAGATCGCGCATTTCGCCGACGAGAACGACATCTGGATCCTGACGAAGGGCCGTTCGTAACGCGTTCGCAAATCCGTGCGTGTCCGCATTCACTTCTCGTTGATTCACTAGGCAGCCTTTGTGATTGTGCAGAAACTCGATCGGATCCTCGATTGTAAGAATATGTTCATGGCGGTCGCGGTTAATTTTGTCGACCATAGCAGCTAAAGTCGTCGATTTACCCGATCCGGTTGGCCCTGTCACGAGAATTAAGCCACGTGGTTTGTCGCAAAGTGTTTGAACGACGCTTGGCAGACCGAGATCCTCAAACGGCTTAATCTCGTAAGGGATAGCGCGGAAAACTGCACCGACGGCACCACGCTGGTTGAAGAGGTTGGCACGAAATCGAGAGAGACCTTTGACGCCAAAGGAAAAATCCAGTTCTAGATTTTCTTCGAACCTATGTTTTTGTGCGTCGGTGAGTACAGAGTAAGCGAGCTGCTTGGTGTCCGCAGCCGTCATTTGGCGGTAGCCCTCAAGTGGCCGCAGATGACCGTCGACGCGAACTTGAGGCGCTGTTCCGGTGGTGATGTGTAAATCCGAACCGCCCAGCTCTGAGAGCCGCCGCAGAAGTTCGGATAGTGAGACCTGCGGAGTTGTTTCATTGAGTGGCATCGAGGGCGTGCTCCTGAGTGATTGAATTCGTGTCTTTGATTTCGAAGGGAAGGACTGAGCTTCAGGACTACCGATTTGGGTTTTGGGCTACCGAATTCTTGGTACCAAACGAACTCAAGAACTTTTCACCCTCTGCGGCCAGACGATCTGAGAACTGCAATGGCGTATTGAGCGTTAAGCTGTAGATCTTCCCATCAACCTCAGCAAAATAAAACTGCCATGATTTGTCCTGGGATCTGCCATCGCTCGGAGTTTGTGCTACGACAACGAACACACGAGCCCCGTTGACCTGACGTTCGTAATCGTTAATAACCCAGCCTCCTGCATTTATCATTTTATCGATCACAATCCGGCGCAGATCGGAGAAGGATACGCCGGCGAGCAAGCGACTCTGTTCCCGATGAGTAAGGTATGAGGGTGTAGGACGACTTTTGGCGATTACCGCAAGAGTAGCCTGGCTAGGCACCTCCGCACTATTCTCGGATCGAAACCTAAGTTCGCCGTTACCAGCCATTGTTGGACTGTTCCATCCGGCAGGCAATGCAGGAAGTACGTCTTTTATTACTTCATCGCCGTTTGCAACTGAGAGGACTGGACCGAGTTGGGTTCTACGGTGTGCTAGAGCAGCGACTGCGCCTGCGCGTCTCATTCTCAAGCGAGCGCGATACCGTCGCCACCAGGCCCGCGAATGACGCCTGAGGCGTCGCTGTTTTTCAGCTGCTGACGTCTGGCGAAGTCCATGCGCGGCGGAGTTAGCGAACGGCAGTAAGACTACTACCGAGATCAACATTAAGAGTGACAACGTGACTTTTCGCAACATAGTTTTCCTTCTTTCGGTTAGGCCACCGTCTCGCGAACCACTTCCTCGAGGGTAGTCAATCCAGCGCGAATCTTATGTAGTCCGGATTCACGCAATGTAATCATGCCGTCTTCAATTGCTTTCTTCCTCAACTCGAGCGCCGAGGCTCCAATCAGAATTAGTTCTCGAATTTCGTCGTTGACTTCCATCACCTCATAGAGGCCAATTCGTCCCTTGTAACCGGTATTGTTGCAAGTTGAACAACCCTTGCCTTTGAAGGTCTTAAGTGTTTGGGCCTCGTCTGCGGTAAACCCGACTTCCATCAAGGCTTCCGGTGGTGTTGCGTGTTCACGTCTGCAGTCTTTGCAAACGCGCCGAATCAGTCGCTGGGCCTGAATTAAGTTCACACTCGTGGCCACCAGGAAAGGCTCAATGCCCATATTCATAAGTCTGGAAATCGTCGATGGTGCGTCGTTTGTATGGAGGGTCGAAAGGACCAAGTGACCGGTTAAAGCAGCCTTGATGGCTATCTCAGCAGTTTCGAAATCGCGGATTTCACCGACCAGGATGATGTTGGGATCCTGTCGCAGGAAAGAGCGGAGTGCTGCAGCGAAATTCAAACCAATTTGCTCTTTCATCTGGACCTGGTTGACTCCCATCAGGTTGAATTCGACGGGATCTTCCGCAGTCATGATGTTGGTTTGAACCGTGTTGAGTGACTGCAGCGCAGAATAAAGCGTGTTGGTTTTTCCGCTTCCGGTAGGGCCTGTTACCAGCACCATTCCATACGGCTTCGAAATGTTGCGCTGAAACTTAACCAATGACTCGGGTTCAAACCCGAGCTTGGTCATGTCTAGCATCAAATTCTCTTTATCAAGCAAACGCAACACAACCTTCTCGCCAAACAGAGTAGGCAGTGTTGAAACGCGGAAATCGAGTTCACGAGAACGGGCGTCAACTTTGACCTTGACCTTAATTCGGCCGTCCTGGGGGAGCCGTTTCTCAGAGATGTCAAGTTTGGCCATAATCTTCACGCGTGAAATTAAGGCATCGCGCATTTTGAGTGGTGGCCGCATGACATCGTAAAGAACGCCGTCTATTCGGAAGCGAATGCGAAGTTCTTTCTCATAAGGCTCGATATGGATGTCTGAGGCGCCACGGCGCAGCGCGTCTACCAGAAGGACGTTGACCAGTCTGACGACGGGCGCGTCTTCGCTTAATTTCGAAAGAGTAGTGAGGTCAATCTCTTCGTTGTCTTCAAGTACTTCGACGTCCTCGGTGCGATCGGTATCGAAGTCGAGGGTATCCAAGGAAACAAGATCGGCGTGAGTAATTCCACCGCCATTAGAGCTCTTGGCGGAAACTCCTTCAAAAACTGCGTCGTCGACAGCGACCGAGGCGAGTTCGATTTCTCGTGAGGTTCCGTAGTATTTAGCAATCGCGAGCTGAATGCTTGCTTCGGCGACGACAACAGGCTCGACGTTCAAACCTGTCATGAATTTTATGTCGTCCATAGCGAAGACATTGGTCGGATCGACCATTGCCAACGTGAGGCTGGCGCCAACGCGTGAAAGGGGAAGGACAGAGTATTTCTGAGCGACTTCCTGAGGAATGAGTTGGAGAACGTGTTCATCAATCTGAAAGAGATCGAGATTGACCGATGGGATGCCGTACTGGCGGGACAGTACAGCGGTAATCATGTCGTCCGATACGAGCCCCAGTTTGACGAGGTTGTAGCCCAAACGACCGCCGTGCTCGCGCTGGTAATCAAGCGCCTCACGAAGGTGTTGCGGGCTAATGAGATTCTCCCGAACGAGAATTTCGCCTAGTTTTGCCGACATTTGTACCCCGGTGTTAAGAGAGCTAAGAGATGGTTGTTCACGAGACGGGCCCAGACATGCTGCGAGAAGAACTTTTGCATGTTGGGGGTTTTGGCTTAGTAGGCGGTGTTGGTTAACACCGTTGGGCAAGCATAGTACAAGTTCAACATTGGCACTGTCAAGGCAAAATTCGGGGAGGGGTTGAAGCGGTTAAAGTGTAGAATTGCAGAATGTTAAAGAGAAAAAGCCGTCACGAAGGCACTGCCTTGTGACGGCTTCTGTATGTCGCGCGGGAAAAATTATGGACGTCGCCTGCGAGCCGGTGCCGCCGATGGCTTAACGTTTTCCTGTTCCTTTAACGTATCCAAAATGGCTTTGGCGTCGGATTTGAAAGCGTTGGTGTCGGGTGCCTTTTCCACGAATCTCGCTAGAAAGTCGGCAGCTTGCTGATACTTGGCTTTGTCGCTATTCAGTGCCCCAATATTAAAAAGTGCTTGTCCAGACCGGAGCAAAGCATCCAAGTCGTCAGGATTAGCCTCGAGAATCTTTTGATATTGAGCAAGAGCTCTATCAAAGGCGTTCGCGTCAAAAAGCATCTGAGCCAAATCGTGTTCGGCTTTCACCTTCTTAACCGGATCGCTTTCAGCGGCGATGTAATCTTGAAATGCCGCTACGCCCGCATCCACTTTTTCAGCATCTACCTTGGTGACGAAAAAGCGGGAAGCCTCGGCTTTCACGAGCAGAGCAAAATACAAATTTGTCTTGGTGTTACTGGCTGCTGCAGCGTCAGCTGGAGTCGGCGAAGTTGCCTTGAGCATTTCAACGGCCTTGCTGCTTGCTTCAAATGCCTGTCGCCAATCTTTCTTCGCGGCTTCAAGTCCGGCCGTCTTTGCGGCCTCGTCTTTGGCTTGAATAGCGTTGTTGAAGGCGGCGACCGCACGCGAATTCAATGCAGTGGCTTTATTTGTCAGTAGCGACGGAGCGCCAGGGTGTTCGGGATCGGCCGCTAGCCCCTCATTGAACTGGGTAATTGCCTCATCATAATTCTTAGCCTTGATCGCTTCGTTTCCTGCCTTGAACGTCCGTTGGATGACAGAATTGGATTCTTCGGCCTTTTTATTGCTGGCCATAATCGCTTCATTTTGCTTAAGCAATTCTTCTCGCTTTGCCTTCTCCTCGGCGGTTTCTTTCGCTGCGCCAGAACCAGAAGAAGCCGGACCCCTGCCCTGACCAGCTGCGGCCTTTATCTCTTCAGCAGTTAGGCGCCGGCCATCGCCAGGGGACATCTCGAGTTCGTAATCAACATCCCGACCCACCTTTACGTCCCCGATCCAAGTCGGGGTAGCACCTTCTTTGCTGGCGGCGACGATGTAGGTTCCTATGAAGGGCAAACCAGCAAAAACAAACGTGCCTCTTTTGTCGGTCTTAGTATTGTATTTCGCCGAAATGTCGGTTCTAAAAACATCAATTATCACATCGGCGGCAGGGACCTTTGTCCCGTCAGCCTGTTTCATGACGACATGGCCGCGCAAGGCACCGCTCTGCGCAGAGACAAAAACCGCCGTCGAAAAAACAAAGGCGAGCGAAGCAATGACGGAAAAAAAGTATCGACGAAACATCCTAAATTCCTCCAGAAATGGCTACCGGTGATTCAGTTTCGGGAGAGGCCATTTGATGCACTAGCGGAACTCCCGGTTGTAAATGTCTTGGCTTGGAAACGACGGTAACGTTAATAAGCAAACCTCTTGCTGTCAAGGACATATGGAAGGGGATCGCCGAGGCCCGCGACTCGAAACGCCCTGAGTCGAAGCGCGCACGAATCGCATTCTCCGCAGGCCTGCTCCGACATTTTGTAGCACGACCAGGTAAGTCCTAACGGCGCATCGAGCTTTTGCCCTAGTTTCACGATATCTGACTTTGTCATCGCTATCACTGGTGTCCTTATCTTGATCATGGTCCCGGGCCTTGTGCCCACACTAATCGCGCGTTCAAAGGCCTCGTAAAACTCTGGGCGACAATCAGGATAGCCGGACGAGTCCTCGGCGACTGCGCCGATATAAATGCTTTCGGCATGGATAACCTCGGCCCAACTCGTGGCTACCGACAAAAAGTGCGCATTGCGGAAAGGCACATAACTCGAGGGAATTCCGTTAAAAGCGAGATTTGGAGGCGTGACAGCCATACTGTCATCAGTTATTGATGAACCGCCAATTTTAGCGAGATGTTCCAATGACACGACCAGCCGACGACGCGCGCCGTAAAAGTTAGCAAGCTCTTCAAAGGCGCGGCGTTCACGCGCCTCAGTACGCTGTCCGTATGAAACGTGAAGAAAGGCAACTTCAGACACTTCCCTGGCCGCTATCGCCACGGTGACACACGAGTCCATTCCTCCAGAGACCAGACACACAGCGAGATCACTTGCGTTCTCGTTCTCGCTTGCCAATTCAGAACCAAAAGCTGCGTCGTTCGAACCACCCATCAAACTCCACGCGCCTCCGGTCCCCATACATACTTGTGAAGTTGCAGTTGCATACGAATATCCAACCCACTGGCCGAGACCCAATCGGCCAGGTGTTTAAGATCAATCGACCCCCAGGCAGGCGAGACTAGAATCTTTGCGCGCTTGCTTAACTCGTAACGCTTAATTACGTCTTGCGCATACTGCCAATCGTCAAGATTCGCGATCACGAATTTGACTTCATCTCTGTCCGGCCGCAACCGTTTAAGGTTTGGCCAATGGTTCCGAGACTCTTCACCGGAATGTGGACACTTGATATCAAGGATAATCTTTGCTCTTGGATCAACCTCATCTGTGGGAAAAAAACCACCCGTCTCTACCAGTACTTCATATCCTTCCGCACACAAAAGCTGGATTAGGGTAAATGCTTCTTTCTGGGCCAGCGGCTCTCCACCTGTGATTTCCACGAGATTGCAGCCGAAACCCCGCACCTGGTCCAACACTCGGTCAAGCGAGATATTCTCTCCTCCGCTGAACGTGTATTCGCTATCACACCATACACAGCGCATGGGACATCCCGTCAGACGTACAAAAGTGCAGGGTCGTCCGGCGTGGGTCGACTCGCCTTGTATCGATCTGAAAATTTCCGTAACTCTTAACATTCACGTAGTCGCAGGTTAATTACTTTATATAGCGACAATTCTAACTCCGGATGCATCAATCGCGAATTCGGGCTGGCGGCCAGCCGGCTTAAACTTCACAAATCGCGGCAACTGACAGCCAATCATGACATCCAACCCTGGGTGCCGGAGAATGAAGCGGAGCCAAACGTACCTCGCGGCGTGATAGCATACGGAGCTGTTCAGCAATTTGAGAAATCCCCCGTGAGCCAAACCAAAGAGCAAACCCAAAAGTTGTATTCGCAGGGCGCCGCGCGATTACTTGCGCGTGCAACTGACCACTACGGGATCGCCCGCGAAATCCTGGAGCCGCGGATCAAGGCAGCAGTTGAAAAGTACATTCTAAAGTACGACGAGAACGCCCAAACCCAGACTCTCAACGACTTTATTGACAGCTTGCAAGCTGACGATCTTTGTCTCATCGTCGCCTGCGAGCAGGGCAATCAAAAAGCCTGGGGAGATCTAGTCGAGCGGTTTTCGGTTACCGTCCGCTCGGCAGCGCGATCAGCAAGTTCCAACGAGGAGGGCGCTGAGGATTTAGCGCAATCGATTTGGGCTGAGTTACATGGACTACGAATTCGTGAAGATGGAAAGCCGGCGGGAAAGCTCGCTTATTACTCCGGCCGCGGCTCGCTTGCCGGTTGGCTCAGAGCTGTAGTCGCCCAGCTCGCAGTCGACCAGCATCGTAAGACATCGCGACTGGTGCAGACGGAAGAAGACGCAGATTTTGATCGCATCCTCAGTCAGGGTCACGACGACAACAGTTGGACGTCGCATGGTGTAGTGGCCAGTCCAGAGGTACAGGTGTCAAGGAAGTTTGCCGCAGCCGATATGCAGAAAGCGCTGGCTGGCTCGATAGCTCAGCTCTCGGCTGAGGATCGGCTTCTGGTAAAGCTTTATTACTTTGAGGGACTTCGGCTCAAAGAGGCTGGCGCGATGCTGGGCGTACATGAAGCTACCGCAAGCCGCAGATTGACTAGGATTCATGCCGACCTGCGACGAGCGGTTGAGAAGACTCTTATTGAAGAAAGAGGCTGGACCAGGACGGAAACCGAGGAAGCGTTTTTTGATTTCGCGATTCATCTGGAAGGGGATATTGAACGCCTTGTAACCTCGGAAGGTGTACTGATGAAGAAGGAGACGGGATCGCCGCTGAAGAGTTCGTAGAAATGCACTATCCTTCTGCAAGCAATGGGCATGCAAAGCGTTCTTAAGCAGGTAAGGCGTTGAGTGAGATGAAAAAAACCGATAACAACCAGATGGATCTAGTTTTACGCGGGTTGGCAAAGGGCCGCCGTGATGATTCCTCTTTGGATATCGGTTCGTCGTTTCGCGATGGCAAGCAAGAGAGCAGCACACATCTGGATGCAGATGAGCTGAATTCTTTTGCCGAGGGCCTGGTTCCTGAGCTGGCTCGCGTTAGATACGTCGAGCATCTTGCAGACTGTTCGAATTGCCGCCGATTGGTTGTGAGTTTGACTCAGGCATCGGGCAACTTGAGCACGAGTCCTGTCGCCGACAAACAGACCGGTCCTGGTTTTTGGCAAAGAATGTCCGCTTTTTTGTCGCCTCAGGTTCTGCGGTATGCGGCACCTGCATTAGTGCTGACGGCCGTCATTTCAATTGGGTTGTTGGCTTGGCGCCAGCAGCGCAATCAGGATTTTGTAGTGCAGCACACCCAATCTGAGACCCGAGAAACCAATTCAGCTCAGCCACCGATAGCCCTTGAAACAACAAATGCTTCAAGCAGGGAAACGCCGCCAGCGCCGCAAGTTACGGTCGAATCAAAATCGCGCACGGATTCAGCAGCAACCGGTAATAACAACCCTCAACCTGTTCAGGGTGAGGTTGCCAAGACACTGCCTGACAGTGGCATGTTGGCTGGTGCGCCAATATCTACGGATGCCGTTCCAGCGCCTCCGCCAGTGGCGGTTGAACCCGGTGCGTCTCGTACTCAGCCATTTTTTTCTCCGGAGCCAAAACCAGGCACTTACGAGTCGGCGCAAACTGTCCTTAGCGACAAGAAAAATGAAGCGAGCAAGGAGGAGCAACCAGCCGACCGTTTGGCCCAACAGCGCGAACGAGACGACGCAAGCTTCAAGCGCGGCAACGAGTATGAAGTCCGTAATGCTCCAAAAGTTGGTGCCGTTTCCGGGCCTAGACGGGCAGAGGCGCCGATGAGTGCGAGCCGGGCGCCTGCAAAGGGTAAGAAAGATTCTGACTCCGACGAGATGCGGAGTGTTTCGGGCAAACAGTTTCGCCGGCAGGGTAATGTTTGGATCGACTCCAACTACGAATCGTCGCGCGCCACAATTAATGTTACCCGCGGCAGCGAACAGTTTCGGGCGCTGGTTGCAGATGAGCCGGGCATTGGCGCCATTGCAAATCGGCTTGGCGGCGAAGTGATCGTGGTCTGGAAAGGCAAAGCCTATCGCATTCGTTGATCTGCGTTCTAATCTCTTTCGGTTTTCCAATCCCTCATCATCACTGATGACATTCTCTTCCAGGGCTTCGTAGTGGTAAATTGGCTGCCACTCCATGCCAAAAGGAAAATCCCTATGCGTATGATCCTTGTTATCACGAGGAGATCCCTGCTTTTTACCCTGCTCGGCTGTTTGTTTTTGAATGCGATTCCACTATTTGCACAGCAAAAATCTGCTCGGTCTTCACGACTAGCCGCGCGGGGAACTCGCAATCCAAAGATTGCACAAATCATTCGGGATATAAACGCCCGCAGAATTGAGGAGTCGATTAAGAAGCTGGTTTCATTCGGAACCCGCAACACGCTTTCCGAACAAAACAATCCAAAGCGTGGTATTGGCGCTGCGCGCGACTGGTTGTTCAGCGAGTTTACAAAGGCAGCGGCACAATCGGGCGGTCGCATGACCGTTGAAAAGCAGTCCTTTGAACAACCGAAGGCCGATCGCATTGCGTCTCCCATAACTATTACCAACGTCGTGGCGACCCTCAAAGGAACGCAGCCAGAATCGCAGGAACGGATATACGTTGTTAGCGGCCACTACGATTCAATGTGTGGCAGTGCGACCAATGCCACCTGCGACGCGCCCGGCGCAAACGACGACGCATCAGGAACGGTAGCTGTTTTGGAAATGGCGCGCGTCATGGCTAAGCATGAATTTGACGCGACCATCGTGTTCATGGCCGTTGCGGGCGAGGAACAAGGTCTATATGGCTCTACTTATTTCGCCGAGCAAGCGAAACAAAAAGCGATGAATATCGAAGCCATGTTTACCAACGACATCGTGGGCAACTCACTAGGCGGTAATGGAGTGCGTGACACTCGGACGGTGCGCGTTTTTTCGGAAGGCGTGCCCTCCAATGAAACCCCTGAGCAGGCGAACACGCGTCGCGGTGTTGGCGGAGAAAACGATTCGCCGTCCAGGCAGTTGGCTCGGTTTATCGCAGAGACAGCAGCGCGGCATGTGCCCGTAATGAAAGTCACCATGGTCTATCGCCGCGATCGCTATCTCCGAGGCGGCGATCATCGCCCATTTCTCGAACGCGGTTACGCAGCTGTTCGTTTCACTGAACCCAACGAAGACTATAACCATCAGCATCAAAACGTGCGCATCGAAAACGGCGTGCAGTATGGCGACTTGCCGCAGTTTGTAGACTTCAATTACGTCGCAAACGTGAGTCGAGTAAACGCGGCCGCTTTAGCTGTGCTGGCAATGGCTCCCGCACGTCCAAAGAATGTCGGCATAGTTACCGCGAGACTGACCAACGATACCGATCTAAAGTGGGACGCGAATAAGGAGCCCGACCTCGCAGGCTACGAAATTGTCTGGCGCGACACCACATCACCCGTTTGGACTAACTCGAAGATGGTGGGTAACGTCACCAGCTACACGATGAAGGGCATGTCTAAGGATAACTTTTTCTTCGGCGTTAGGTCGCTGGACAAGGCGGGAAATCGAAGTCAGGTCAGCTTTCCGAGGCCGATGCGGTAACCCGTTACAACCCCTATCCGCTTCGCAAATTCGAAGATTTGAATCCGGTCTTCGTATTTTCGAGATTTATCAAACTCCAGAGCTGTTTTGCGCGTCTAAAGGCGGTGTTCAGCTAACTGCGTAAATAGCCAATTTGCCTTGATTGTATGAAGCTTGGTGTGAATATGAGCCATTTAATAAAGAAACGTTATTCCAGGAGCCGGGTGCATCGGTTGGCAGTCGCCGGCTTGATTATCGGCGTGATCGTCAGCGGCAGCTTTATCAAGCCGGTTGACGCGCAGCGTGCGTCGTCCGCGCGTTTGAGCGAAGACCAGCGTATTTTGCATGTGCTCAACCGTTTAGGTTTCGGTGCGCGTCCTGGCGATGTGGAACTCGTAAAAGCAATGGGGTTGGAGAATTACATCAACCAGCAGCTAAATCCTGAGAAGATCAACGATACGGTCGCGCAGGAAAGGCTCAAGAACCTCGAGACGCTAAACATGACGACCGCGGATCTCTTCGAAAAGTTTCCGCAACCGGGTCAGTTGCTTCGTCAGTTGGAACGACGTGGAGAGCTTCCCGCAGGTCTTGCATCCGCGCGTGCAAATCGGAATAACCCGCCCGAGGGTCAGATGCCGAACCAGTCGAGTGAAATGTCGAACGAAATGGGAAGCGAACCTTCGGCAAAAACTCCTGAGGCTAGACCTGCACAAAACAATAGACCCGCCCAGAACAACCGGCCAGGCGATGACCGCAACCCGCGCAATAATGAGGAGTATCGACAGGCGTTGCGCGAATATTACCGCCAAAACGGTCTACAACAACCGCAACGAATCATGGCGGAGTTACATGCTTCGCGCATCCTGCGTGCGGTTTACAGTGAGCGGCAGTTGCTGGAAGTGATGGTTGATTTTTGGAGCAACCACTTCAATGTGTTTGCGGGCAAAGGTGTCGATCGCTGGTTATTGATCTCTTATGATCGCGACACGATTCGTCCCAACGCGATGGGTAAGTTTTCCGATCTGCTCGCCGCGACGGCACAGAGTCCGGCCATGCTTTTCTACCTGGATAATTTTCAAAGTGTCAGTCCAACCGCGCAGAGGGCTTTCGGACCGGGCCAACGCCGCCAGCGCGACCGTCTTGGTTTGATGATGGGCGGGCGAGCCAACCAACAGGACCGTGAGATGGAGCGGAATCCGCCGCCACCGAATCCTCAGAGACAGCGTCGCGGTATCAATGAGAACTACGCTCGCGAGCTTATGGAGCTGCACACCCTGGGTGTCGACGGCGGCTACACTCAGAAAGACGTACAAGAAGTGGCGCGATGTTTTACTGGGTGGACCATCCACGCACCTCGTGGCGGCGGCGCCGCTGCGGCTGCTTTGACTGGCCGGGCCGCTCGCAGGGAACCGGGAACATTCGTTTTCAATCCGCGCGTCCATGATGAAGGGGAAAAAGTTGTCCTGGGTCACAAGATTCCCGCAGGGGGCGGCATTAAAGACGGCCTTATGGTGCTCGAGATTCTGGCGAATCATCAATCCACGGCGAAGTACATTTCCACAAAACTTGCGCGATATTTTGTGACGGACAATCCATCGCCGGCGCTGGTGGATCGCGCGGCGGCTGCCTTTACCAAAAGCAAAGGCGACATCCGCGAGACCTTGCGCGCGATCGTGACGTCACCCGAGTTTAATTCTCCCGAAGCGTACCGCGCGAAGATTAAGCGGCCCTTTGAACTTACGGTCAGCGCTATCAGGACGCTGGGAGCTGAGACTAATGGTGGTCCGCAGCTACATCAGTGGATTGCTCGCATGGGAGAGCCGCTCTATGGGTATCAAACACCAAACGGGTATTCCGACCTGGCCGAAAGTTGGGTCAACACGGGCGGGCTCCTCGAGCGAATGAATTTTGGCCTGGCGCTGGCGAGTAATCGTATTCCCGGGACACGCGTAAATCTGCATCAGTTTGTGGCAAACACTGAGCAGCGTCAGTCTCTTAATAAAGCGCAGACCATGGATCGGTTCCTGAGATTGATCGTGGCTGGTGAGATCTCACCGAAAACCAGGGATACGCTTCTGAAGCAGCTTGATGAGCAGATTGTTATGGCGCCTGCGCCGAAACCTGTAGCTGCGATGCCGAGTGAAAATTCTGGCGAGGCCGGCGGCGAGATGATGAATGAGAGACCACGGCGACAGTTGGCGCGGGCGGAGGCGAATATCAACGATCCGGTGACAAAGATGGTTGGATTGATATTGGGATCTCCGGAGTTTCAAAGACAGTAGAGGCGGGGTTTTGGGTATTGGGTGTGGGGTTTAGGAAATAGATTGAGTTACCCACACCCTACACCCAACACCCGAGGTTTAAGTTATGAATCGAAGATTCTTTATTGGTTCGAGTGGTGTGGCGTTAGCGAGTTTCGGCTTAATGAACGCAATGCCGTCATTTCTGCAGCGCGCCGTTCTGGCGCAGGCACGGGATCGGATCACGGGTGGCCGTCGCAAGACTTTGATTGCCATTTTCCAGCGTGGAGCTGTTGATGGATTGAACATGGTCGTGCCATTCGGTGAACGCAGCTACTACGATTTGCGACCGGCGATTGCTATCCAGAAGCCCGAAGCAGGCAACGTGGAGACAGCGATAAACCTTGACGGTTTCTTCGGCTTACACCCTTCGATGTCTTCGTTCAAGCCTCTGTGGGATTCGAAACGGTTGGCAATAGTTCATGCTGCAGGTTCGCCTGACAACACGCGTTCGCACTTCGACGCGCAAGACTACATGGAATCCGCGACGCCGGGCCGGAAGGGAACTACCGATGGGTGGCTTAACCGTTATCTGCAGAGTAAAGCCGATCCCGAGCGACGAATTTTCCGCGCCGTCTCAATGACTCAACACCTGCCGCGTGCAATGCAAGGAAAGGCCCCGACGCTTGCGATTTCAAATCTGGCAGACTTCACGATACGCGCCGGCAGGAGTTCGGCCAGCGTTCAGGGCGGGTTTGAAGCCATTTACGATCAGACTGTTAACGACGTGCTGGGCGGGACCGGAAAAGAAACGTTCGAGGCGGTCAACTACCTGAAGCAAGTCAATCCGGCGCAGTACAAGCCGGAGAATGGCGCGCAATACCCACGCGGCCCTTTCGGTAATTCGCTGCTGCAGATTGCGCAGCTAATCAAGGCCGGCGTTGGTTTGGAAATAGCATTCACTGACACACCCGGGTTGCAATGGGACACGCATGTGAACCAGGGTAACGCTCGCGGACAACTTGGAAATTTGCTGCAACAGTTCACCAACGGGATCACCGCCCTGTATGCAGACCTGGGCCAACGCATGGACGACGTTGTGATTCTGACGATGTCTGAATTCGGGCGCACGGTAAGGGAAAACGGAAACCGTGGGACGGACCATGGCCATGCCAACGCTATGTTTGTTCTTGGCAACAGCGTTACCGGAGGCAAGGTTTATGGCCAGTGGCCTGGACTTAAGACAGATCAACTTCACGAAGGTCGCGACCTGGCATTAACCACGGACTTCCGCGACGTGTTTGGAGAAGTTGCGTTGAAGCATCTTAAGACGTCGAACCTGCAAGCAGTTTTTCCGGGTTATGCGATAGCGGATTCGAAATTCCGTGGCTTCCTCAGGTAAGACGAACATCCACAGATTTCGCAGATTACGCGGAAAGACTGAAACATACAGGGCGCCTCGAAAGACTCAGAACGCGTTCTTTATATTCTGCGTAATCTGCGGATAGTCTTCTTACCACCGCAATCTTCCAAAGCGATTGATGAAATAAAGCATCACCACCGCAATTAGCGACACAATTACTGACAGCGTAAAAGCTTCGTTGTCGCGTCCCGCCTGAATCGCATCGTAAATAGCCACCGACGCAGTTTGAGTGCGGCCGGGAATGTTGCCGGCAATCATAATCGTCACCCCAAAGTCTCCCAGAGCGCGCGCGAAGGCCAGCGCGGTGGCAGCCAAAACCCCATGAGAAGCCAGCGGCAACGTGATGCGAAAGAAGATGGGCCAACTACTCATTCCCAGTGTCTTCGCCGCCGCTTCCAGTTCTGTGTCTACTCCTTCAAACGCTGCCCGCAAACTCTTCGTGACCAGAGGAAGCGCATGGATCGTCGCGGCTATAACGGCCGCGTAAACAGTGAAGGTCAGGCGGATGCCAAAGCGGTTGTAGAGAAAACCGCCAAGTGATGAACGCGTTCCCAACAAGGTCAGCAAGTAATAACCGAGAACAGTGGGCGGCAAAACCAAAGGCAACGTGATCAACGAATCAATCAGATTACGTCCGGGAAAACGCTTTCGCGCGAGTAACCATGCGAGGGCCGACCCGGCGATGAGAGCAATCACCGTGGCTGCCGTCGCGACGGCAAACGAAAGCCGTATCGGGAACCAGTCAATGTTGGCGAAGTCCATTTGATTATCTTAGGCGCGGAAGAACAGCCACGATTCGCAATGGACCACCGCTGCCACCTTTGATTTTCATGGGCAGGGCAATCACGGAAAACCCCTTGACTGGAAGCTGGTGAAGGTTGGCAACGTTTTCGAAGGCCGGAATGTTTTTTTCAAACAGAATGCGATGGCTTTCAAACAGCTTCGACTGTCCATAGTCGATGCTGGCGGTATCGAGACCGATGGCTTTGATGGATCTATTGCGCACAAGCCAGCGCGCAGCGTTTGGATGGAGGCCAGGGAAGTGAAGATTGGCTACTGCCGCAGCACCCCGTTCTTCTGTGCCGAGATATCGTTTCCGATCCGGGTAGAACCTGCCGAAGCCTGTGCGCAAAAACACGATCGCTCCCGAGGGTATAGGACCATTCTGGCGTTCCCAGTTTATAAGGTCGGCTTGACTAACGAGATAGTCGCGGTCCCTCGCGCACTGTCTGGTTACATCAATTACAATTGCCTGACCCATGAGCCGGTCGAGCGGAATTTCATCAACGGTATTACGGCCTTTCGCGAAATGCACGGGCGAATCGATGTGTGTACCGCCGTGCTCCGCGCCGGCGTATCGGTACGCGGAATAGTAAAAGCCCTGATCAGTAGTTCCTTCAAAGTCTTTTTCCAGGTGAAAGACTTCGGCGGTGGGCCAATAGACCGTGGTGGCGTCAAAGGGATAAGAAAGGTCGACGATCACACCCCCGGGTATAGCTGGGGTACGCCGTTGAGCGTGACCTGAAACGGAAGAAGCGGAGAGTAAAATCAGCGACAGCAGTAAGCGAGATAGTTTCATAGAGAATGCTCCTGTTAATGAAGTCAGTACCACCTCGCGGTAGCGGGTGGGTCGTTGGCCCGGAGGCACCCTTGATGCATGCAAGGAAGTCCGTATCAAACTGGTTAGCGGGTGGTTGCTCTGCTCATTGACACTGCTGCGATCTCATTGCAAGCATGGCGGCTTGTAGGAGCCAGCTGTCATGTGGAACGATACTGACACACCTCTAGCGTACTTCATATCTTTCCGTACGTACGGTACCTGGTTGCACGGCGACAAGCGCGGCTCCATCGATCGTTTTCATAACCGCTATCGATCACCCTACGTCCCGCAAGACGACAAATGGCGAGACTATAATCAACAACGACTAAAGGCCAAGCCCTTGATCTTGAAAGGACGGCATCGTCGAGCCATTCAATCAGCGATCAAAGAGACGTGCGACATCCGCAAGTGGTGTTCTGCATGCAATCAACATCCGTACGAACCATATTCACACGGTTGTGTCGGCCAATCGCAAGGCTGCCCTCGTCCTTAATGCTTTCAAAGCTAATGCTACAAGGCTGTTGAGGCAAGATAGTCTTTGGCCCGAGCCCTTCAGCCCTTGGGCAGATAAAGGCAGCAAGAGGAATTTATGGAATGAGAAGAGTGTTGCGCGAGCTATAGACTACGTGCTGAACGGTCAAGGAGGTGACTTGCCCGACTTTGATGATTGAGCCTTGTGGCCCCAGAACGACCCACCCGCTACCGCGAGGTGGTACTGACTTCATGACACGCAGACCGCGATTTCATCTCTACCTACAGCCTCCAACGATCCCGGTTCTGAGAGCAGTCTGGTTAAGGTCACATCTTAAGCTACAATCCACGCGCCATTTTTAGTATTAGTAACGCAGTTGTCCCCCAGGGCACACGCGCCGAAGGACCAATACATGATCGATTTCACTGTCCCCCCGGATCTCGAAACTGTGCGGCAGGCCGTCGCCGCCTTCATGGACCAGCAGGTCTATCCAAACGAAAATCAAATTGTTGAGGATGAAGGCATTCCTGTTGAACTCGAACGCCAGCTGCAGGGCCAGGTGAAGGCTCTGGGACTTTGGGCGCCGCATCTGCCGAAGGAATGGGGCGGAATGGGAATCGGCTTCATTGGACAGGCGCTGGTAAACGAGATCATCGGACGATCCGTCATCGGCCCACGAATATTTGGCAACGCGGCGCCCGACGCGGGTAACGCCGAACTACTCCTGATCGCCGCCACACCCAAACAGAAGGAAAAATACCTGCGTCCCCTGGCCTCCGGAGAGGTTCGTTCGTGTTTCGCCATGACCGAACCGGAAGTCTCCGGTTCCGATCCCACCGGCCTACGCACCAGCGCCGTTCGTGAAGGCGATGAGTGGGTAATCAACGGACACAAGTGGTTCATCAGTGGAGCGATAGGTTCTGCGTTTGCGATTGTGATGGCAGTTACTGATAGCTCAGCCGATCCATATAGCCGAGCCAGCATGATCCTCGTTCCAACTGATACTCCAGGTTTCAATATCATTCGTGCCGTGGGCGTAATGGGCTCGGGTGGAGTTGGCGGGCATTGCGAGATTCGATTTGAGAACTGCCGTGTGCCGGCGGGGAATCTCCTCGGTGAAGAGGGAAAAGGCTTCAAGTTGGCCCAGGCGCGACTTGGCCCGGGCAGAATTCAACACTGCATGCGGTGGGTCGGAGCCGCGCAACGCAGCTTCGAAATGATGTGCCGCTACTCGCTCAAGCGGCAGTCGTTTGGCGAGCCGCTTGCTAAAAAGCAAACAATTCAAAACTGGATTGCGGATTCCGCCGCCGAGATCAATGCGTCTCGACTGATGACCTTGAACGCTGCATGGAAGATGGATCGCGGAGATGATGCGCGCGTGGAGATCTCGCTCATTAAGTTTTACGGCGCGCGGGTTTTGAATGACGTGATTGACAGGGCCATCCAGGTCCATGGCGCACTCGGATACTCCAAGGACACGCCCCTGGAAATGTTTTACCGCGATGCCCGCGCCGCGCGAATTTATGATGGGCCGGATGAAGTACACCGGCAGGTGGTGGCACAACGGATACTGCAAGATTTCAAAGAAGATGTCTAAAAACAATTTGGAGTGCGGCGGCTCGACGCCGCTTTCGGTTCGTCTCTATGAGGATGCGAATCAAAAGCGGCGTCGAGC
>JBGTCM010000488.1:0-1964 GCA_041748795.1 Pyrinomonadaceae bacterium | reverse complement strand
GGCCGGCTGGCGGTCTTTGAAGAGTTTGTGCAGCAGCAAATGTTGAAAGACAAGATCCCGGGAATGACCATTGGGTTCTTCAAAGACGATTTCAGTTGGGTGAAGGGTTTTGGCTACGCCGATCTGGAGAACAAGATTCCCGCCCGGGCTGAGTCGGCCTACCGGCTGGCATCTATTACCAAGACATTTACCGGCGCCGCCATCCTTCAACTCGTTGAACAGGGCAAGATGAGCCTCGACGGCGAAATTCAAACTTACCTGCCCTCTTACCCAAAACAAAAATGGCCGGTGACCGTCAGGCAACTGCTCGTACACCTTGGCGGAGGCCAAACCGGATCCGGGATTGGACCAGAGTATGTGACCTCTCGCGAGGTGGTGGCGCGAATTGCGCGATTTCCAATTCAAGTTGAGCCAGGCGTGAAGTTTGATTATCAAACGAGCGGCTACAACCTGCTCGGCGCCGCTATCGAGGAGGTGACCGGTAAACCACTGGGCCAATATTTTCGCGAGTCCATCTGGACGCCGCTCGCCATGAACGACACTCGCATGGACCACTCGCGGGAGTTGATTCCCAGTCGCGTGCGTGGTTATGAGTTCGTGAACGGGGAAATCCAGAACGCCCGGTTCATCGACGTTAGTTCCCGCTTTGGAGGCGGCGGTGCGCTCGGTACGGTACCTGATCTGCTGAAATGGTCCAGGAGCATCGACTCCGGAAGCATTCTCTCAAAAGATTCCACAGAGTTGTTGTACCAACCAGTGGCGAGTAAAGGTGGGCGCTACGTCGGGCTGGGAGATGGAGACTGGTATTACACAGCCGGCTGGCAAGTGTGGCCCATCAACGGGCAGATGGCGATCTGGACCGATGGCGGACAAGTCGGGACCAACACGGCAATTCTGCGCGTCCCTTCCAAAAAGCTGGCCATCGCCTTTGCGTGCAATGTTCTTGATATCGATCGCATGGTTTATATCAAGAGACTCTACGAACTGATCACGGGTGAGTCGATGGCCATGCCGGTGGCCACGAGAAGTAAAGCTGACGACGCTTTCTATAAAGGACTAAGCGACACTTTCAATTACGGGTCGCTTTACTTCGATCAAAAACGGCAGCCTCTTAACGCGGACCCAAAAGAGTTGGCTAAGGCCTTCGCACATTTCAACAAAACGGTGGATCAGCTGGCGTTGAAAATAACCTATCCGGCAACGGTTGCCGCGATTAACGATGGCCGGCATCCCGTCGCCGACCTGCCCTTCATCAAAGTCGGCTCGTACATGGCGATGAAATTGAACGAAAAGTATGGCGCCGCGCATGCCGGCGTGTATCACCTCCTCGGCGCCTCCGCGTTTTTTGAAGACTATATAAAGATGTACCAAACGAATAAAAAGTATCCGAAGGAACTGCGATTCAAGAAGCCGTTTGAAACGACTGTCATGAAGTGGAACCGGGACTGGATGCGAACCTGGAACGAGCAAACGCGCAAACTGGCCGGCGCCGCCGAATCAGAGTTGGTGACGAGCGGTGAACAGTTGAAGACGACTTTTGCAGGGGCCGAAGTCTATCCCGATTTTCAGGACCAGTTGTTGCGCATCCGGCAAGGGCCGGGTTCGTTTAAGGCAGTTAAGTTGGCAGCCGAACTCTATCCGCAATCTCCGCGCGCCAATCTGGTGTGGGGCCTCTTCCTCATACTGCTCAGCGGTCCGGATGTAGACAAAGCGCTGGTGGAGAAGAGCGTCATCGAGAAAGAGCCGCCTTCGACTTACATAAAGAAATCTGTGGAGCTCGATCCTGAGGGACCAGCCAACGCCGGAAGTCTGAGACAGATTGCTCGTAGCTGGATGGCCGAAGGTCGCAGTCTGGCCGAAGCGGAGCAGCTCTTAAAACTCGGTAGCGAGCTGCATCCAAAAAGCGCGACGCTTCACGAAGGACTTGGAGAGGTTTACCTGAAGCAAGGACAAAATCCCCAGGC